>JADHNX010000181.1 GCA_016779365.1 Planctomycetaceae bacterium | reverse complement strand
GCCCCGCTTGAAATATCGCCGCTGAAGATCATCACCGCCGACCACGTCACGGACATTTCGGCCCGGTTAATCGCAGATCCATTTCTGATGCAGGAAGGAAAATCGTCGTACCTGTTCTACGAAGTGCTGAACGAAGACACGGGCCAGGGCGATCTTGCCGTTTCAGTCAGCACCGACGGAGAGAACTGGACCTACCAGGGCGTCGTACTTGATGAGGACTTTCATCTTTCCTACCCGCAGGTGTTCAAACACGAGGGCAGTATTTACATGATCCCGGAGTCGTGTGCGGCAGGATCGGTTCGCCTCTACCGAGCGACGAACTTTCCGACCGAATGGGCATTCGAGCGAACCCTGATCGAGAAGCCACTCGTCGACCCGACAATCTTTCGGCACGAAGATCACTGGTGGCTGTTCGCCAGCCCCGCCGATGACTGGGACGATCTGCGTCTCTACTTTTCGAAGACCCTCGACCCGACCGACTGGAAGGAACACCCACAGAGTCCAATCGTTGAGGGCAGCAAACGATTTGCCAGACAGGGCGGGCGAATCATTCGGGAAGATGGCCGACTGTTCCGGATCGCTCAGGATCACAAACTTCACTACGGGCATCAGGTATGGGCAATGGAAATCGACCGTTTGACGCCTGAAGAGTACAGCGAAACGTTGACAAGTCGGCTGCCACTTCTGACTGCTGGCGGAAAAGGATGGAACGGAATCGGCATGCACCATCTCGACATGCTCGCCCTTCCGAATGGAAAAAGAATCATGTGCGTCGACGGGCTTGAGCAACTTCTGGTCGTCGGTCCCATCCGACTTAGCTTCTAGATCAATTTCCGAATTCATTGTCAGTGTCCGGCAGGAAAACCACGACGAAATGCGTCCGCGAATTCAGGACCGCAATTCCATACCGGACGCCAGGCTGCCGACGCAGTCAAAGGTCAATCTCATGGAGAATTCCACTTCACAACGCTGGGGCATTATCGGGGGCGGCATACTTGGCATGACCGTCGCCCATCGACTCGCGCAGGCCGGGCAGGACGTCACGCTGATCGAAGCAGCTCCGCACCTGGGCGGCCTCGCCGACGCGTGGCAACTTGGCGACGTGACGTGGGACCGTCATTACCACGTCACTCTGCTGTCCGACATTCACTGGCGGAACATCCTGAGCGAACTCGATCTTGAAGATCAGATGAACTGGGTCGAAACGAAGACGGGTTTCTACACCGACGGAAATCTTTACTCGATGTCCAACAACGTCGAGTTCCTGAAGTTTCCACCGCTCCGCCTGATCGACAAATTCCGACTCGGCGCGACCATCTTTTACGCCTCGAAGCTGAAAGACTGGAAGAAGCTTGAGCAGATTCCCGTCGCCGACTGGCTGAGGAAACTTTCGGGGCCGCGCACGTTCGAAAAGATCTGGCTGCCGCTGCTCCGAGCGAAACTCGGAGAGAACTATCAGAAGACATCGGCTGCTTTTATCTGGGCGACAATTGACCGCATGTACGCGGCCAGGCGTACCGGACTGAAGAAGGAAATGTTCGGCTACATGTCCGGCGGCTACGCAAGGATTCTCGACGCATTCACGCAGCAACTGATTGACGAAGGCGTGGATGTCCGGGTTGAAACTCCGACGCAACTTGTGCAGCCAACCGGCGTTGGCACCGTCATGGTCGAAGCAGCGGGAGGCTCGCGGTCCGAGTTCGACAAAGTGGTGCTGACCACGCCGTCACCCGTCATCTCGAAAGTCTGCCCGGCATTGTCTGAGGTTGAGCATGCTCGACACAACGGCTTGCAGTATCAGGGAATCGTTTGCGCGTCGGTTCTGCTGAAGAAGCCGCTCGCCGATTTTTACGTCACCAACATTACGGAGTCCTGGGTTCCGTTCACCGCCGTGATCGAGATGTCGACGCTGGTCGATCGCTCAGAATTCGGAGGCCACAACCTGGTGTACCTGCCGAAGTATGTCTCGCCGGACGACGCACTTTTTGAAGAATCGGACGAGTCGATTCAGGAGAGATTCGTCGCAGCCCTCGAAAAAATGTACCCGCACTTTTCACGCGACGACGTGCTCGAATTCCGCATCTCACGAGTCCGGCATGTTGTCTCACTGACGACGCTGAATTACTCGAACCAGTTGCCGCCGATGCAGACGTCCCTGCCCGGAGTCTTTGCCGTCAATTCAGCTCACATTGCCAACGGCACGCTCAACGTGAACGAAACGGTGAAGCTCGCCGAAGACACCGTTCGCGATCTGCTGCTGGCAGGACAAGCGACAAGGGGCGAGAGACAAGAGCAACTGGCAGAACTTTGAACACGGAACTTTGAACACGGAACTTTCCAACGATGAACAAGCCCATCGCCAGCCTGTCGCTCGACCTGGACAACAAGTGGTCGTACATGAAAACTCACGGCGACGCCGGCTGGGAATCTTTCCCGTCGTACCTCGACATCGTCGTGCCGCGATTCATCGACTTCTTCAATCAGCGAAACCTGAAGATCACCGTCTTCGTGGTCGGCCAGGACGCGGCGCTGGAGAAAAACCACGACGCGTTGTCGCTCATCCCGAAGAACGGCCACGAAGTCGGCAACCACTCGTTTCATCACGAACCGTGGCTGCATCTCTACTCGCTGGACCGAATCGACGAAGAGTTTGCGCGAACCGAAGAAGCCCTCCAACAGGCCACCGGCGAGATGCCGGTTGGTTTCCGCGGACCAGGTTTCAGTCTGTCGCCGGACGTGCTGACGGTTCTGCAGCGTCGAGGCTACCAGTACGACTGCTCGACCTTTCCGACGTTCCTCGGACCGCTGGCCCGGATGTACTACTTCATGACGGCAAAGCTTGACGAGCAGGAGAAAGAGGAGCGCAAAAAACTTTTCGGTACTTTCAGCGAAGGCTTCCGGCCACTGAAACCGCATCACTGGGAACTCGAAGACGGACCGCTGCTGGAAATTCCCGTCACGACGATGCCGCTGTTCAAAGTGCCGATTCACGTCAGCTACCTGCTCTACCTCGATCGGTTTTCACACGGCCTCGCGATGACGTACTGGCGAATGGCTTTGACGATGTGCCGGATGGCCGGAGTCGCCCCGTCACTGCTTCTCCACCCTCTCGATTTCATGGGCTGCGACGACGATTCCGACCTCGGCTTCTTCCCGGCGATGAACATCGAAAGCGACCGAAAGGTCGAACTGGTTGGCAAAGTCATCGACCTGATGACCCGCCACTGGGACGTTCGCCCAATGATCGACCACGCCGTTTCTGCCAGCGAAAGTCTTCAAGGCGGGCTTTCGAGACAGCTTGAAACGGCAAGCGTTTAGTCGAACGCCGACAACCACTCTGGTCTCGATGATCCGGATCCAGAAGACCAAACAGCAGAAAGGCGGGTTCAAGTGTTGCAGCTTGCCACTCCCAGTGAACCGACAACCGACGAACGTCCGAGCCATCGGTCATTTGTCGGTGACAACCGAGCCGCATGCCCGCTGTGCAACGACGACTCGCGAACGCTGTTTCAGAAACACGGGATCTGGATTCGAGAATGCTCTGCCTGTCGGCATCGGTTTGCGAATCCTGAGGCGATGGACGATCACGTCGAGCAGGTTTATGGCGACGACTATTTTTTCAGTGGCGGAGCGGGTTACGACAATTATCTGAGCGAAGCTGGATTGCTGGTTTCACACGGTCGTCGATATGGCCGGCTGTTGAGACGCCACGGAGCGGGGAAGTCGCTGCTGGACGTTGGCGCGGCCGCCGGACTGATTCTCAAAGGTCTCGTCGAAGAAGGATTCGACGGGCGAGGCGTTGAGCCCAACAGCACGATGGCAACGTTCGCTCAGACGGAACTGCAACTCGACGTGCAGGCGTCGTCGTTTGAGAACTTCGAACCGGACACACAGTTCGACGCGCTGACCGTCATTCAGGTCATGGGGCACTTTATCGATCCGGTGGACGTCGTCAGGAAGCTGCATCGACTGACAAAGCCCGGCGGCCTCTGCCTGGTGGAAACGTGGGACGCCGGAAGCTGGCCTGCTCGCGTGTTGGGTTCCAACTGGCACGAATACAGCCCTCCGAGCGTTCTGCAGTGGTTTTCGCGAAGTTCGTTGCGGCAACTTTTTGAGCGAGAAAACTTCAGACAGGTCGCGACCGGGCACCCGTCGAAGTGGATCAACGCCAGCCATGTCTGCTCACTGATCGACCATAAGCTGCCGCAAACTCGCTGGGCCGATGCTGTTCGCTCGGGTTTGAGACGCATGCCGGCATCGTTGAATCTCCCCTACCCTTCTGACGATCTCTTCTGGACGCTGTTCCGGAGAATTTGAAATGAACACAGAGAACAAGCACGACTCTGAATCGGTTTCGCCTGTCACGGGCGGCTGCCACCACTCACGCGCGACGACGATCGCGTTGTGTCTTGCCGTCGCGCTGTTCGCCGGGTGTCTGCGTTTTTACGGGCTGGGAGACTGGTCTTTCGCGAACGACGAACTGGCGACGTTTGTCGAATCCGACCGACTCTTCGGCTCGCACGATTCTGACGAGACAACGATCTACGACGTGCTTCCACGATTGATTCCGAGCAGCTATGCAATTCTTGAATCCGGCTACAGGCTGTTTGGTCGAGAAGAGTTCGGCAGTCGAGCCATGCCGGCGATCTTCGGAACGCTGCACGTAGCGATGGTCTTCCTGTTCGGAACCCGGCTGCACGGACGACGGTTCGGGCTCATTCTCTCACTGCTGGTGGCGTTGTGGCCGGAACACGTTTTCCATAGCCAACAGAACCGTTTCTATATGTTTGCGATGTGTGGCTCGACGCTGGCGTTCTTTCTGGCCACGCTCGGCCTACAAAGCGGCAGGAAGAAATACCTGATCAGTGCGCTCGTCGTTGCGGCGTTTTCAGTTACCACTCATACGCTGGCCACCGGGCTGGCTCCGCTGTTCTACGTCACGATCCTTGCGTCGCTGATCATCTGCCGAACAAAGGTCTCTCGTCGATTTACCGTGAACGGAATCAGCCTGGTCGCGCTGGTCGCCGCCTACGTTCTGTTCTACGCCTTGCCCAACATTCGGGGAAACTGGACCGGCGGCAGCGGCTGGATGTACTCGCCGATGCACGCGTTGATGACGATTCCCGGCACACTTGGCTGGGGAATGATTCTACTGAGCGCGTCCGGCGGATTACTGCTTGCCTCGAACCGGCAACCGCAGCACATCTTTGCATTCCTCTGCACTGTCGCAATTGTGCCCTTTGCGCTGCTGGTACCTTACGCCGTCAATTTTCATCCCGAATATCTGATGATCGTCATCTTCCCGGCGTTGTATTCGGCGGCGTGGTTTGTTCAGTTTGTGTTCCAGCATCTCCACGAAAATTCCAGAACGGCGGCCTGCGCTTTTGTCGCGTTTGCTGTTTTGACGAATCTCCCAACGCTTGTCAGCCATTACGCGGACGGCTCGCGGCCCAACTTTCGATCGGCATCAGACTTCCTTATCACGAACGCTGAGGATCACGACACGATCGCAGCGATCTCGATCGGCAACCTGCGCCACTATCATCGTGACTTGCCGCCGACACATGTCATCGACCCGGAATCTCCCATCGCAAGCATTTCAGAAGTCGTCTCTGATTCTGGTAAAACGTGGATCGTTATCCAAAGCGGTCGAAACGGGATCGCGCCTTCACTGCAGGAGTGGCTGAATTCAACCTGCCGTCTGGAGAAAACCATTCAGCGAAAGCGCTACGACTACTACACCAACCGTATCGACATCTTCTCGACAGATGCCACGCGACTGATGGCGAGCCTTGACGACGCTCCGCACCAGTCGAAGCTCGACGAACCCGCCTGGTTCCAGGCCAACTGATCCTGCGATTCTCATCAACGTCGGCAAACAACTGCGGCGAAAATCCCAAACGAGCCCGCAACTTTCGATCGAGGTTACGGGCTCGTTTTGTTTTCAGACGGTCATTACCAGACTCCACAATTCGGTGCATCGCCGAGTCTGAAGTATCACTCTGTCCGCAGTCCGTTCCGGGCGATCGAACTCGGAGAGCTGGTAAGCACCCGGACCGAAGGTCCAGCCGATGGGTTGCTCGAAAGAGCCGCGGCGTTACCCTAAACCGCCTGCAACGACGGCTTTGACGATACCAGTGAGAATCAGTTATGCGCGACTTTGAATACGAAGCCCCCACGGCACTCAGTGCGGCGATCGAGCTACTCGCTCAGGCTAATGGATCTGCCAAACCGCTGGCCGGTGGAACAGACCTTATCGACCACGTTCGAACCGGACGACTCGAACCAGACCTGCTCGTCGACGTCAAGAAAATCGACGAACTCAACGTGCTTAAGTTGAACGGCGACGGGCTTCGAGTCGGAGCCGCTGTGCCCTGTTACAGGATCTACGGCACGCCGGAAATTTCTCAACAGTACGCCGCTCTGACGGACAGTTGTCGCATCATCGGCGGCATTCAGATTCAGAGCCGAGCCAGCGTCGGAGGAAACCTGTGCAACTCCGGCCCGGCTGCGGATTCGATTCCGAGTCTCATCGTGCTCGGCGGAGTCTGCGTCATCGCCGGCCCGAACGGAACTCGCGAAGTTCCCGCCGAAGATTTCTGCACCGCTCCCGGCAAGAATGTGCTGGAAGCTGGCGAGCTGCTTGTCGAAATCAAGTTCCCGGCACGAGCCACCAACAGCGGATCGCACTACCGTCGCTTCATCCCGCGAAATGAAATGGACATCGCCGTTGTCAGCGTCGGAGCGTCCGTCGTGCTCGACGAAAGCAAAGAGAACATCGTCTCGGCAAGGATCGCGCTCGGGGCCGTCGCGGCAACGCCGTTGTTCGCTCAGGCAGCCAGCGACCTGCTGGCCGGACAGCCAGCCAACGATGAATCAATCGCCAGGGCCGCTGCCGCTGCGAAGGAAATCGCAACGCCGATCACGGACATGCGAGGCACCGCCGAATACCGAACACACCTCGTCGGCGTCTTCACTCAACGAGTCCTCAACGCGGCGATCTCTCAGGCGCGCGGCGAAGCGATCTGTTACAAGCCCGGTCACTGACTTGCCGCAGGTCAGGCTCTGCCTGAAGAATTCTCGGTAAGTCGCAGATCACGAACAGTCAAGATTTTATTAACAGGAGAAAACAGAGAGAGCCGAAACAGGAATCGACCCCAAAACTCTGTTTCCTCTGCTTTCTCCTGTTCAAACTCAAGAAATAAACTCCGTCAGGTACAGCCTGACCTAGTGCTAGCAAAACAGGCGGACTCATCATGGCGAAAAAGCGAGTCGTCACCACGACGATCAACGGCGATACTCACGAGTTCCTCTGCAAGCCGCAGCAGACTCTGCTGGAAGCTCTTCGCGACGTGCTCGGCCTGACCGGTACAAAGGAAGGCTGCTCAAACGGTAACTGCGGAGCGTGCACCGTTCAGATGAATGGCCGCCCGGTCGACAGTTGCCTGGTCCTGGCCGTCGAAGCTGAAGGCGCCGACCTGAAGACCATCGAAGGCGTCGCCTGCGGAAACCATCTCGACGAAGTGCAAAGTGCATTTCTCGAAGGCGCGGCTTTGCAGTGCGGCATCTGCACTCCGGGATTCATCATGCAGACCGAATCGCTGCTCGAAGAGAACGCGACCCCCAGCGAAGAAGAAATCCGCTTCTACCTGTCCGGCAACCTCTGCCGCTGCACCGGCTACGACAAAATCGTCAAAGCCGTCCAGTGCGCCGCTGAACAACGTCAGGCAGCAAACGCGTAATTTTGTAGGGCCGGTTCCCACCGGCCAATTAGATATCACAAAGTGGCCGGTGGGAACCGGCCCTACCATCCCGGGAAAACCCCAGGAGAGATCATGGCGACTGCTGAAAAGCCCAAATACAAAGTCATTGGAACTCGACCTGTCCGTCACGACGGCGTCGACAAAGTCACCGGTCGTGCTCGATACGGAGCGGACACCGAGCTGACCGGCATGCTCTACGGAGCGATGCTCCGCAGCCCGCACGCCCACGCCAACATCAAATCGATCGACACGTCCCGGGCCGAAGCGTTCCCCGGCGTGCGAGCCGTGATGACCAGTGCCGATCTGCCTGAGCAGGGCAATCGAATCGTCGAACTCGGCGAAGGCGCGGTCAACATGCGGCACCTTCGCGCCAACGTTCTGGCGGCAGAGAAAGTCCTCTACAAAGGGCACGCCATCGCCGCCGTCGCCGCCGACACAATTCACATCGCTCAGGAAGCGGTCAAGCTGATCGACATCGAGTTCGAAGTTCTGCCGCCGGTGCTGGACGTTGTGAAAGCAATGGCCGATGACGCTCCGATTCTGAACGACGACATCCGCACCGAGTCGCTCGGTTCTCACCCGGCTTCCGACGACTCGTCGAAAAATACCAACGTCGCCAAGCACTTTGTTTTCGAAAAGGGTGACATCGCCAAAGGCTTCGCAGAAGCCGACGTCGTCATCGAACGGGAATTCGACACGGCGACCGTTCATCAGGGTTACATCGAACCGCACGCCTCGACGGCTCTTTGGAATTCCGACGGCAAAGTCACCGTCTGGACCTGCACGCAGGGCACGTTCAGCGTTCGCCATCAAACAGC
>JADHNX010000180.1 GCA_016779365.1 Planctomycetaceae bacterium | reverse complement strand
GAAGATTTGAATCTCGACAACTCCATTAACACTGTTTCGCGGGGAAAAATCTCGCAAGGAGTCCTGAAGTGCCCATTAAGAAGAATTCGTACGTCGTCATCTACACGCGATACTCGTCCGACCTGCAGTCTGCCAAAAGTTGTGTGGATCAAGAGCGCGAAATTCGCGACTCCCTTTCACGTATAGAAATCGATCATTCAGACGCCATCGTCATTTACGATGAAGCTGAGAGTGGAACTAAAGTACTCCGCGATCAGTTTGCACGAATTGAAGCGATGATGAGTGCAGGAGAAATCGACATCCTGGTCGTCGATGATCAATCCCGGCTCAGCCGTGCCGACAACGCCTTCGGGTTCATCACGGACCTCGTTTATGCCGGTGGTCGATTCATCTCAACAGGTGAGGGCATCGACACGAACCAGACTGGCTGGGAACTACGAGTTAAGGTGATGGAACTCCATAACTCGACCACGATTCGCGAGCTGGGGCGGCGCGTGCGGCGTGGTCAACTCGGTCGCGTTTTCAGTCATCTCTCCGCGGGAGATTTTACCTATGGCTACGAATCATTTTTCATTAATCCGGAACAGGCGCTCGAAACTCGTGGCCCGAAGCCCGAGCGTGGAATTCGGGTCAATGAGGCTGAGGCCGTTTGGATTCGGAGAATCTTTGATTGGTTCAACCGCGGACGATCGATCAGTTGGATCGCGGAAGAGCTGACTCGCCAGCAGGCCCCCAAGGGGCATCGGCGCCAATCTAAACGCTGGAAGCCCATGCACGTTCGCGAAAAACTCGACAACGCGAAGTACGTCGGTCAATGGACGTGGGGAAAAACGCGATCGATTCGCAATTCTCAAGGCAAAAAAAAGCAAGTGCCGGTGAAGAAAGAGTTGCAGGTTGTAGACAAACGCGACGAGCTTCGCATCATTGACGACGCGACGTGGCAAAAGGCAGAGGCGCGGCTCAAATATCTGAAGGATGTCTACGGCACCAAGCCGGGGCACAAACGGCGAGGTCCAAAAATTCATCACACCGCGCTGTATCCGGACGGCCTTCTTCCGGGGCTTATTTTCTGTGCAGGTTGCGGTGCAAGAATGTGGCAGGCGAGCAGCGGCGAGCGTGATTATCTCGGCTGTCCCAACCGTGGGAAAGATGACGATGGCTGTTCCCAGACGACGCGAGTTCCAATGGCGAAGGCGGAAGCGGTACTGCTTGAGTTTTTGGCTCGCTTGTTGACGTCATGGCCAGAATGGCTCGACGCCGCTCTGATGGCGATGCGATATCGGATTCAGGAGGTCGCGACCGAAACCCCACAATCGCTCGCGTACGACGAGCGTCAACTTCGCGAAGTCGAGAGTCAAATCGCAAATCTTGTGGATGCACTTGCTGATGGCCGAAGCAAAGGTACCGCCGTACGTGATCGACTGGATCAGGAAGAACAGCGAGCGGAGCATCTTCGAAAGAAAATCGATGTGGCCCGAAAGCTCATCGCTGCTCCAGTCGAACTGCCAGACGACGCTTGGATTTCGGAGCAACTTGGCGATCTTACATTGCTTCTCCGGAATGGAGGTTACGAAGCATCTCTGTTCCTTCGTGAGATTCTCGGCCGTGTCGAAGCGGACCAGGTAATCGCTCCAGGCAAAAAGCGAGGTTACGCGCGATTACGATTTCGGCTCAATCTTCCGGAGCTGGTCAAGGCCACACTTCGTGAGGCCAGCTCACATTCTTCTTTGCAATCGGTACTTGAAAACGTCGGACTCGACGCATCTTCGGAAGAATTTATTCTTGACCTCGGCGGTCCGACTCCGATGGATCACTGGGCACCAAAAATCACAGAATTGAGGGCGCGGGGTGTGAAGTGGAAGGAGATTGTCGAGATCACTGGGCTCGATCTGAATCGTGCCTACCGGAGCTGGAAGCGTTTCGTCGATGCACAAGGTGATGACGGTATCGACAACGTCGCCGGACGGGACGATGGAGCCGAAGAAGAAGATTAAAAGTGAACGTCGGCCGTTTGTGGACCGACGACCTATGACATTTCAATTTTCAGTAGAGGGCTCGACTTCATGTCGAGCCCTCTTTCATTTGGGAGGTAGGCGTATGCAGAAAGGCTTCGATGGACTTTCGCGTGTCGTTGGAAAGTTACTCGCTGACCGGTGGATGACGCGCCGTAACACGATTAAGAAGGATGAACGAAGCACTGGGCCGGCTCCGGTTGCAATTGCCGAAAAAGGGAAGGATTCGTCCAGTCCGAGCCAACTGGAATCGTCGGGTGCTGCCTCATTTTCAGCCGAGTCAGCCTCAGTACATTCCAGCTGAGTCGATTGGAGAAATCAGGCACGTAATAAGGGGCGACTTACTCCCTGCTGCTCCAGCACATTCACCATCACCAACATAGAAAGATTGCATATTGTCACACATCATAACGATCCGGACCGAAGTCAGAGACGCCGAGGCGCTTGGTCTCGGCTGTGATCGGCTGCAGCTGAATCGCCCGGTTCACCGGACGGCGAAACTGTTCAGTACGAAGGCGACCGGCTACTGCGTCGAGCTGCCCGATTGGAGCTATCCAATTGTCTGCGACGTCGAGTCCGGCCGCGTTCACTTCGACAACTTCAACGGACGCTGCTGCCACCGGCGAATCCGTCGCTGAGATTTCTTCGCGAGGCTTCGGCCTGCTGGACCTGCGGCCGAACGATCCTGAACCGGCAAACCGAGGGCGACAGCGTCGCGGTCAGCGGCGAGGACGGAGACGACATCGAGAACCTGTTTATCCGAAGGCTGAATGAGCGCTCGAAACAAACTGAATCAGGCCTGCGCGAATGGCGTGATGCTGGTGGCCGGTCTGATTGCTGCCTGTGCCGAATCGTGGACGGTGTTCATCACGTTGACCGTGATCTTCACCGTCCTGTCGATTCACGCGGGGGACATTCGCATGTCCCCGCGTCCCAACGACTGTTCGGGCCGACGGCAGAAGCGACGTGAGTGACTGCTTTGACCTTCTCAATTCCATACCCGTAACGATCGGAATCCAATCATGCGATTACTTTGCATTAACAACGATGGCGCTGGCTTCGCTGACTACGTGGACGTGACTGAAGGCACGACCGTACGTCAGTTCTTCGAAGCACACATCGTCACGCCGAACCCGGCGAACTACCTGATTCGGGTAAACCGGCAACCGGTGGCGCAGGACCAGATTCTGTGCGACGGAGACCGCATCAGTATCACCCCCACGAAAATTGAAGGAGCCACTGGAGCAGACAGCATGGTGCGGCGATGAGGGGCCGTACCACTGTCTTTCATCGGGCAGCAGTCGCAGTTCATGAGCGACTGTGCCTGCCTGAGAATCTGCCTTCACTGTCACTCCCGATCGAGTCCTGGCAGGAATGCCAGCGACTGGTTCGTCTGATCGAGAAGGCTCGGCACGAAAATCTGTCCGCCGCCGTGAGCCGCATGGAAGCGGATCTGGCGGCGGCGATTCAGCGTGTCACGGGGCCGTTGCACGACTACGAGCGTGCGGCTGCCTCAACGAAAAGTCGCGGCCGTTCAACGACCCGAGACGTGCTGGCGGACCTGCATGCGCTGGCGTCGGAATTCGACGACTTTTCCATCAGCGTCAATC
This sequence comes from Planctomycetaceae bacterium, assembly GCA_016779365.1. Taxonomy (GTDB): domain Bacteria; phylum Planctomycetota; class Planctomycetia; order Planctomycetales; family Planctomycetaceae; genus JABMPE01. The sequence goes on along the minus strand of JADHNX010000180.1, from coordinate 4,968 downwards.
GTCACCTCATCACGGTGCGCACAGATGCGGTCGTACTGGAAAGCGTCGATCTGGGCCGCTTTGAAATCGTGCTGAACTGGCATCTGCTCAACGAGACGGGAGCCTACGAAGTCATCGCGATGGACGAGCGACCGGCGGCTGCCAGCGACGACACCACGCATCCGCATGTGCAGAGCAATTCGCTTTGCGAAGGCGAGGGAAAGGTGGCCATCCGCAATGCCCTCCGTGACGGGCGGCTGTACGACTTCTTCGTGCTCGTGAGGCAGATTTTGCACTCCTACAACTCATCGAGTGCCTACGTGCAGCTCGATGAATGGTTCGGCATCTCCTGCCCGGACTGCGGGTCCACGACCACTGATGATGACAGCAACCACTGCGAGGGCTGCTCAACCACGACGTGCTGCGAGTGTTCCTCACGCTGCAATGACTGCGATGACTACTTCTGCTCTGACTGCATCCGTACTTGTACCGGATGTGACAACGACACCTGCTCGTCGTGCCGCTCGCTCTGCAGTGAGTGTGGCGACGGTTTCTGTAAAGGATGCCTTGATCATGAACGCTGCTCTTTGTGCCACGAAAGTGAGCAAGAAGAAACGAACCCGGAAGTCGTCACGACGGCGGCATCGACGGTCTGAGCGACCCACAATCCGGTTTACACCGTATGCCTGGGCCAAGCTGCTTTATCTGAGGGATGCGGGCGACACGGAAATCGGCGGCTTCGCCGTCACGTCACCGGACGATCTGCTGCTGGTCGAAGACGTGTGTCTGGTCCGTCAGCAATGCACGGCGGTCACCGTCGAATTTGATGATGCCTCCGTCGCCGACTTTTACGACGAGCAGGTGGATGCCGGTCGCAAACCCGAACAGTTCGGTCGCATCTGGCTGCACACCCATCCCGGTGCCAGTGCCGAGCCCAGCTCCACCGACGAAGAAACATTCAACCGCTGCTTCGGCAGTGTTGAATGGGCCGTGATGTTCATCCTAGCCAAAGGTGGTAAGTCGTATGCTCGACTGCGGATCAATGTCGGCCCGCAGTCGACTCAGGAGATGAACGTCGAAGTCGATTACTCACAGCCGTTCGATGCGTCGAATGCCGCCGATTGGCGGCGTGAATTCAAGACGAACATCCGCCAGTTCAGGTGGCGGAAATCGACAGCGTCACCTGTTGAAGCTGCCTGCGACGGTTTCGACTTCGACCCGGTCTCGAACACCCACGAGCAATCGCTCAACCGGCTCGACGCCGGGTCAGATCAAAGCGGCGATGAGGACTGGTATGACTACTTCAGTTTCAATTCTGAACCACTGTTTCTGGACTGGGAGGAGGAAAAATGCAACAGCTTGCTATCCACAATCCCCGGCTGATCCGTCAGCAGGGACTCGTGCCGTCAGATCGTTTTGTTGATCTGACGGCGACCGTCATCGGAGTCGGAGCGATCGGCCGCCAGGTGGCCCTGCAACTGGCAGCCATCGGTGTCCGCTTAATCCAGTTGATCGACTTCGACACCGTCGACGAAACCAACATCACCACTCAGGGCTACGCGGCCAGTGATGTTGGACAACTGAAAGTCGATGCCACCTCGGCCGCAGTCCATCAGATTGATTCCGACATCCAGGTCGAAACAATCAACGACCGATTCCGTTCCCGCCACGTTACCGGCGAAGTCGTGTTCTGCTGTGTCGACTCCATTTCCGCCCGTACCGCCATCTGGCGATCAACCAACACGGGCTGCCAGTTCTGGGCCGACGGCCGTATGCTCGGAGAAACGATACGTATCCTCTGCGTCGCCGGTGAAACAGGACGCACCCACTACCCGACAACTCTCTTCCAGCAGTCCGAAGCCCAGCAGGGCCAATGCACCGCCCGCAGCACCATCTACACAGCGAACATCGCCGCAGGTCTGATGCTGCACCAGTTCACCCGCTGGCTGCGTGACTTGAATGTTGACGATGATCTCATTGTGAATCTGTCGGCATCTGAGTTGATCGTACGCACGCCGGATTAACAGACTTTGTCGATCCACGATGCAGAAACACTCGGCCATCGGGCTGTGCAGTTGTAAGCCCGGTGGTCGTTTTATTTCTTACGGGTACTGGTGGGCTGGCCTGCGGGTCAGCCCGCCTGCCTTTTTTTTAGCTATTCCACACTCGATAGAGAGTTGATGAACTGTAAATGTGTTGTCTGAGGTGTGAAGCCGATGAGATTGAAACGTCATTTGAAAACATCGAACGATGTGCACGGTTTCGCCTCGTCAGAAACAACCCACATTTTGGATCGTGGTCAAAATACGCAATGACTGACTCACCTGGTACCCGAGGCGAAGAGCGTTGGTCTTTATTGCAGATGCGAATGTCGTTCGCCTGCCGCCAATCTTCACGGCGGCGGTCGCGGCCGAGTGCGGTAGTGACGGTTTCAGCGGAAGGTCGTGCGGCTCACGGCTCGCAATCTTCGATACTCGAATGCGATATTTCATTGAAAAATCACCGGTTTCCGCACGTTTATCGACAATCGCGATGCAGTATCTGCTGGAGTCCTCAAGGAGGGTCTGAACTACACTTCTCGGTAAACGCCGCCTACGAAGTCTTTGCTGTAGGTTTTCCTCCTGAATCGCTGGCCGAACCTGCCGCAACACATTCGGCAGACCATCATGCCGCTGGTGCGATCAGTGGTTCGACTGTCGGAAGCAAGCGTAGAGACGTTCGGAACCTAAATAATCGCTCGATCGGTGTCACTATTAGTTGAAGGGGACGCTTAGCTCTTTCAGCCCCTGAAATTCGAGTTCAGAGCCCTGTCTTCCGGTCATCTCATCACGAGATGCCTGGAGGGCGGGGCCTTTTTCGTTTCCACAGTCCCAATTTAAAAGGAGTCACCAATGACGTTCGCTCTTGTTGCGGGCAGCAGCGTGCTGGCCGTGTTACTCACCCTTGGCTGGGCCAAAGAGTTTCGACTGCGACGTGCTCTGCAGTCGCTTCTGGCCCGAGTCTTTACCCAATGGAGAAATGCCCATGAAGCAGATGATTCACCATCGCAGCGTCGCGATGTTCGCAGCAGTGCTACTGCTGGCAACCATCGGCGGGTGCAGTAGATCACCAGATGAGCGGCTGGCCGACTTCGCTCAGCAAACCATGACGGAGCAGATCAAGCAAAACGATCGTATGGCTGAACAGTCGCAGGCCGTCGTCGCGGAAAGCCACCAACTCGCGGAAACCGCGAAAGAACTGGTCGCACGCGACGCGGAGGCTCGTCGTGAATTGATCGCGGCACAGCAAGAGCTGACAACCCAGCTCAACGGGCAGCAGTCGGCCATTTACACCGGCCATGAACAGCTGGAACAGGACCGCCGTGAGATTGCCGAACAACGTCATCGCGATCCCATCATCGCAGCGGTGATTCAGGACTTCGGTCTGGTGATCGCCTGCCTGTTGCCGCTCGTTGTCGCGGTGTTCGTGATCCGGCAGATGCAATCTCAGGAACCAGATCATGCAGCAGTGGCTGAGTTGCTGGTTCTCGAACTAACCGCAGATGAACCAAGGTTGTTGCCCGGTCCCATGTCTCAGCGTCATGCGTTGACTCACGACGACTCGAAGGAAGCCCAGCACGCGTTGATCGCTGGCGACTCAACTGATGCGGTCGAGCCGCCGTCCTGACCATTCACTCAACACAGGGAGAAAGTATCCATGAGTCACATTGTGGAAATCAAGACCGAAGTCCGAGATGCAGTCGCGATCGGTTCCGCGTGCCAGCGTCTCAAGCTGGAAGCTCCGACACAGGGCACCGCAAAGCTCTTCAGCAGCTCAGCCACCGGGGTGATCGTCAAGCTGCCCGGCTGGCGATACCCGGCTGTGTTCGACACGCAGTCTGGCCAGGCCCGCTACGACAACTATGGCGGTCGCTGGGGCAAGCAGGTTCAACTTGATCGCTTCCTGCAGGGCTACGCCGTCGAAAAGGCGAGACTCGAAGCTCGCAGGAAGGGCCACACCGTGACGGAGCAGTCACTGGCCGACGGCTCCATCAAGTTGACTGTTTCGGTGGGAGGTGCTGCATGACGGGCACATCCCAAACAATTGAGATCATCGTGAAGCCGGACGGCTCGACCTCGCTGGAAACCAAAGGCTTTGCTGGCAACGGCTGTCGGGCGGCGAGTGAGTTTCTGGAACAGGCACTGGGCTCGCGAGCCTCCGAGCAGTTGACGTCGGAGTTCCATCAAAGCGTGGCTGGCATTCAGCAGACCACGCAGCAGCGGTGATCTGGCCATGCCGGAATGCCGCGTTCATCTGATTCGGACGATTCTCGTCCACAAGATCGCTTACGTCGTCGCTGATGACGAATACGAAGCCCGTCATGCTGCACTCTGCAGCGATGACGGACACGACTACTGCGATGGATCGGCAGGCTGGCGCCGCCTTGTGAGCGTCGAAGAGCTTGCTGCTGCCGAATCGCCCGCTGCGGACATGTAAACCGCAGCCAACTCGCTCACGACCATGTCGTTGGAGCGATCTCTCTACTGACCCATCAGAACACCAACCATTGGGAGACTTGTATGACGCTCAAAGATCGCCTTGCGGAGTACGTGCGCGCGTGCTTCACCGGGCTGTGGATTGAATCTCATGAACATGAAGACGCGCTGCGGGAGATGGCTCAGCTGTGTGCTGAGCAGGACTGGCGGCTCATGACCTGGAACATTGACTCCGGGCTGTCAGCAAGCGGGCAGTCTGGTGATGCCGAGCCATCGGCGTCCGACCCGCTGGCAGCCATCCGCACATTGCGGTCGGCCAGTGGCGACACGGCCACACTGCTGGTGCTGTCGAACTTTCACCGGTTCCTCAACAGTGCCGAGATCGTGCAGGCTCTGGCCGAGCAGCTGGTGGCCGGAAAGCAGACAAGGACGTTCATCGTCGTGCTCTCACCGGTGGTCGCCATTCCGGTGGAACTCGAAAAACTGTTTGTGGTGGTCGAGCATCTGTTGCCTG
>JADHNX010000179.1 GCA_016779365.1 Planctomycetaceae bacterium | reverse complement strand
CGCGGCGACAAGAAGTGTGAAGGCAATCGAGCCAAAGAAGGCTAGCGGTTGCGTGTCGCGAATTGCTCGCAGCAGAATGAACGACGTTTGAATGGCATAACGCCAGAGGTCCGAAGCCACTCGGCTTTTCCCGAATTCCCGGACTCCGCGCACTCGAAGCGGGACTTCGGTCATCGAAACGCCCTTGGACGCAAGGTCAATGAACGTCTCCTGCGTGTAGGTGAATCGACCGTAAAGATTGAGCCGCAGGGCAGTGTCTCTTGAATAAGCGCGGAAGCCGCATGACACATCGGTGAGTCCACGACGGCGCGTCAACCAGCCAACCAGACGACTCATTCCGTAGTTGCCCCATTTCTTGATGGTTGGCATCTTCGGAACGAACTCGGGTTTTGCGAAACGTGAACACGTCACAAATCCGAATCCACGATTTACGATCGGCTCAATCAAAGTCTGAATGTCAGAAGGATTGAATTGCCCGTCAGAGTCGACATTCACAATGATGTCGGCACCCGCACTCACCGCCGCTCGAATTCCAGTGGCGAACGCTTCGCCGACTCCACGATTCTCAGCGTGGCTGACAACGATGGCGCCCGCAGAACGAGCGATCTTCGCGGTCTGATCTGTCGAGCCATCATCAACGACGATTGTCATGATTTCGTGGATGCCGTCGATATGGCTCGGAATCTTCTTCAGCACACTCGCAACAGTGGCTTCTTCGTTGAGTGCTGGCAGAATGACAACGAGCCTCCATCCGGCAGTGTCCTCTGCCGATGCAGCCGATGCGACAGCACGCAAGGTGTCATTGCCGGGCTTCTGGTTCTTCGTTGCTGGCACCGTTCCTGTACTCATCCGTTTCCGGTTTCTGCTGCAAGGTCCACCAGTCTCTCCGGTCATTACGACAAGGCTACACGTGAGTCGCAACCTTCTCAGCGAATGCTCATACAAAATTAATATCAGCGACTTAGCCTGAGAGGATTGGATGATTGGACCGACTCATTTGAGCAGCTCCCCGCGAACTTTGGATTTCCGTTCATGGGCGAAACTTCAGCACCGAAACCAGACAGAACGCCGTTCTACGTGAGTCTTCTGCTATGTCTGTTCGTGTCGATCGCCTACCACAATATTTCTGGTGGAGTGTTTCTGTTTGATGATCACTCAGGCATCGTCCGAAACCGAACCATTCGATCATTCGAATCTGCTTTGTTCTCGGACAGGACCGCCTTTCCGACGGCTTATCAACGCCGTCCGGTCGTCAACTGGTCGTACGCGATCAATTATTCGATCAGCGGTCTCGATCCGTGGAGCTATCACCTTTTCAATCTGCTTGTACACGCAGCCTGCATGCTGCTGTTGTTTGATTTTCTGCGACGAACGCTGCAGCTCGAAGGGATCCCTCAGAACCTGAGAAACAATGCTCTTGCCCTTGCCGGGACAATCACCTTGCTGTGGGGCACACATCCGTTGCAGACTCAAAGCGTCACCTACACAACGCAACGGTGTGAGTCGCTTATGAGCCTCTGCTATCTGCTCTGTCTGTATGGAGTTCTGCGAGGCTCAACTTCCAGCAGCCCAACCCGATGGTACTGTTTGGTGGTCGCGTCATTTGTGATCGGAATGGCAACCAAAGAAGTGATGATTACGGCCCCGCTCCTTGTGCTGCTTTTCGATCTGATTTTTCTCTCAGGAAACTGGCGAACATTCTTCAAAGCACGCCGTTTCTTATACGTTGGTTTTTCCATCGGCATTGTCTGGCTTGCTGCCGCATTGCTCAGAACCAACTTCGACAGGATGGGGCGTGAAATTGCTTCAGGGCGACACGCCACTGGTTGGGAGTACCTGCTCACTCAGCCAGATGTCCTGCTTCGATACCTGCGGCTCTCGTTCTGGCCGAGCGACCTGACGCTTCGTTACGAATGGCCAGTTACTCGGCAGTTTGCGGATGCCATGCCTGCTGGAATCTGCGTCGTCGCGATGCTGATCGCAACGGCCTTCCTGCTCTGTCGATGGCCCAGGCTCGGATTTGTTGCCGCAAGTTTCTTCGTGATTCTCGCGCCAACGTCGTCGATCATGCCGATCAAGCATCCGATTTTTGAGCATCGAATGTATCTTCCGCTGGCCTCGGTCTGCGTGTTCTTGGTGCTGGCGGTCTGGCAGTTGCTTCGACATCTGTCCGAGGATCCAGCCAACCAGAGACGAATTCTACTTGCTGTCGGACTGCTGGCCGCAGTTGCGTTGACCATTCGGACGATTGACCGCAACTACGATTACCATTCTGAAGCGGGAATGTGGACGGACTGCCTGAAGAATTCACCAGACAATACGTGGGCACTCTGGGGAGTTGCTCAGGGGCATCTCGATGCTGGCGAGCCGGAACAGGCACTTCCGCTGGTCCTTCGATCTGTCGAGTTGAAACCCAATGACCCAGACTCTCAAGTCAAACTTGGCATCGTGCTCAACGAACTGGGAGATTTCGCCGATGCAGCAGAGTGCTTCGAGAAAGCTGTTCAGCTTGATTCGTTTCATGCCGAAGCGCATCTGGGACTGGCGGTTGCGTTATCCGAGACCGATCGTTGGGAACTGTCGGTCGAACATTTTGAAACGGCGACACGGCTTCACGACGAAAAAGACCGAGTTCTCAACGACTACGCTGTGGAACTTTCTAAACGCGGACTTATCGGGCAATCGGAGGATGTTCTCAAGACGGCATTGCGAATCAATCCGGAAAATGCCGAGGCGTGGAACAACCTTGGTACGGCGGTCATGTTGCGAGGTGGTCACACAGCTGCGGCAACAAAATGTTTTCAGGCAGCTGTTTTCTACGACCCGGGTTTCGAACTGGCCCGCCTCAACCTGAACAGAGTATCGACATTGGCGTCTCCGCCTTGAATCTGCGTTTTCGAGCTGTTCCTTCACTCGGCGTTTTTAAACTCAGTTCTGTGCGTATTACGTTGCAAGTCTCAGGCTGCGGAGTTCAGATGCGACAGGTTCTTATCGTGGCTGGTAGCAACCGGACCGGCACCTCGCTGCTCTCGTCAATTCTCGTTGAGCAGAATGGCTTCGAAATTCCTGGCGCAGCCTGCACCGACGCAACGGAATACGACACCCACGAATGCGAAGAGTTTCGGTTGATCTCACGCAAATGGAACTGGCGGCTCGCGTCGGAATTTGCTGAGAAGCTCAGCGGAGAAAAGATTCTGCTGAAGTACCCAAAGGCGAGCTACGTGCTGGATCGATGGCTCAGTCTCATTCCGGACGCTCGCGTGGTTTATGTGTACCGGCCTCGCGAGGATGCCGTTGAGAGTCAGTTGGAAAACTGGTGGGGAAATCGCCCGTTCAAGAGCCTCGCGCGCTGGAACTATCGCCACCAATGGAATCGCGGGTTCATGGCGATGGCGAATTTGCGTGTGCCTGTTTGCTTTGTGACTTTTGCCGAACTGAAAGCACGAGGGACGTTCGAGTTTCCACAGTCATTCACTTGGACGGACGCATGAGTCAAGAACGTTTCATGGTTCACGAGTTACCGGGAACCTTCTTTGTGAGTGATCATGTCCGATGATTCTGAAGCTCCCGCACCTCGTTCGCGACGCCGGCAGATACTTTCACTGAGTTGTCTGACCGGACTGCTCGGGTGGATGGTCGTCTGGGGTTACTTGCATCGTGACGACTTTCAGCAACTGCTGTCATTTCATCCCTGGTCGGTCATCGAGCAACTCCCGTTAGCCGTGATTTCGATCGTTCTCATCGGAATGCTAAACTACGTCGCAGCACGAGGCCTCAAAGCTCGAATTGGACTCGCGGAATGGGTTCGTGTCACGCTGGCAGCAAATCTGGCGAACTACCTATTTCCGTTTCGGGCAGGAATGATTTTGCGAGCAGCGTACTTGAAGAACGTTCACAATCTCGCGATTTCGCAGTTCAGCAGCATTACCGGTTGTGTTTCGGTTCTGATGCTGCTGATCGCTTCGGCGGTGGGTAGCGTCATCATGCTGGGAAAACAGACCGAAGGAGCCCAGCCGACTATCATTCTCAGCAGTGTTTTCAATCTGACCGTTGTGGGTTGTCTGACGCTCTGGGGCGTTTCGTTGTTTCCTAAGAGACTCTTGGATAGCAACTGGATTCCAGAAAGCGTCAAGTCCTTCGGGTTTGAGATGGGGCGACTTGGCGCGTTGCCGCGAGTCCTTACTCGGCTGATTTGTCTTGAGATCTGCCTGCTCGCCATTTCAAGTATTCGGCTGTACTTATCGGCTTCAGCCGTTGGCTGGCACATCGGCCCGCTCGACTGCACACTCGTCGCATGCATACTCTCGATATCGATCGTCGTTGCGATTACTCCGGCTGGATTGGGAGTTCAGGAAGCTATTGGCGTCGTGGGAAGTACGCTCATTGGTCTGCCGCCTGAAGTAAGCCTTGCGGCCTTACTGGTAAATCGAGGCGTTTCAATGGTTGTTACATTTACGTTGGGACCGTTTGCGTTGTCAGGCATTTCCCGACGCCTCAAGATATCTCCCAAAAGAACTACTCAGGAGAATGATTCATCGCTGTCTCAATCCGAATTGGGCTGAGGCGACGACACTGGGAATCCTCTGTTGAGTTGAATTGTCGCTGGTAAACAACGTAAACCTTCTGCCTGATGTCTTGCCTCAATCGTCCCGCCACGAAGCACGTCTTATAAAATAATCCCGTATTCAAGATCTGCTAAACAAGGAGCAACCTCAATGAGTAAACTCACACGTCGAAGTTTTGTTGGACAATCACTCGCCGCGGTCGGAGCACTTTCAGCGGCTCCTGGAATTCTGCGAGCCCAGGGGGCCAACGACAAAATCGGGATGGCAGTTGTCGGTTGTGGCGGTCGAGGCGGAAGTCATATTGGTGGGTGGCTGAGCGACCCTCGCACTCACATTACCGCCATTGTTGAGGTTGATGAGAAAATATCGGTACAGCGAGCGAAGCAGATCGAAGACAAGCAGGGGACTCGTCCGACAGTTTATCGTGACATGCGAGAAGCGTTCGCCGACAAAGCGGTCGATGCGATCAGCACGGCAACTCCCAACCACTGGCACGCTCTGTGCGGCGTGTGGGCGATGCAGGCCGGCAAGGACGCGTACATTGAAAAGCCTGTCTGCCACAACATCGCGGAAGGTTCCGCGTTGATCGCCGCCGCTCGCAAATACGAACGCATCTGCCAGGTTGGAACTCAAAGCCGATCGAGCAAGGCGCTGCACGAAGCGTTCGCTTTCCTGAACAGCGGCGGAATCGGTGATGTCAAGTTTGCTCGTGGCTTGTGCTACAAACGTCGAAAGTCGATCGGAGCACTCGGCGACTACCAGATCCCTGCGGAAGTCGACTTCGATTTGTGGAGCGGACCGGCTCAGTACACCGATCCGAAGCTGACCCGAGGCAGGTTCCACTACGACTGGCACTGGCAACGAGCGTACGGCAACGGTGACCTCGGCAACCAGGGGCCGCACCAGACCGACATCGCTCGGTGGGGCCTGGGAATCGATGCTCATCCAATGACCATTATGAGCTACGGCGGACGACTCGGTTATCAGGCCGAGCGGAAGGATCCCAGCTACGTTGACGCGGGTGACACCGCCAACACGGAAGTCACCATCTACGACTACGGTGACAAGTCGATCGTCTTTGAAACTCGCGGCCTGAGCGTTGATAACTCAGCCGACGAAGAGTTGAACAAACTGTTTGGTTCGAACAAGGGCAACAAGATTGGCGTCGTGTTTTACGGCAGCGATGGTTACCTCGTGCAGAGAACCTATTCCAACTGCATCGCCTATGACAAAAACCTGAAAGTGATCAAGGAGTTCAATGGCGGCGGCGACCACTTTGGAAACTTCATCGACGCGGTCAAGAGCCGCGAAGTTTCTGACCTGAACGCCGACGTCCGCGAAGGCCACCTTTCGGCAGGCATGAGCCATCTCGGCAACATCTCTTACTACCTTGGCGAGAACAACAAGGTCTCGGTCAGCGAAGCCCGCGAAGCCGTCCTCGGAATCCGTAGCCTCGACGACAACGGAAAGACCTTTGATCGAACCGTTCAGCACCTGAAGGACAACAATCACGATCTGGCCAAATACCCAATGTCGCTGGGACCTCTGCTGAAGTTTGATCCGGAAAAAGAGATCTTCCCGGAATCAAGAGAGGCAACGGCCCTGTGCAGCCGCGAATACCGAGGCGAGTACGTCTGCCCGAAAGCAGCCGACGTCTAAAGCGACGGCAAACCAAACTCACTCGCCACGACCGGCGGGAAAAGATCACGGCAGCACATCCAGAGCGAAACTGATTTCGTCTGGTTGTGCTGCCGTTTTTTGTTTGCGTCGACGGTTTCGGTTTGTACGGTTTTCAGGTTCCGCTTTGTTATTCGGCAGGCCAGTCGAGCGGGCTCAGTTCCTGCGTGCTTCCGTCTGTCAGGTTGACGACCCAGCCGAACTTCTTTCCTTCGGCAGAAACGGCAGCCAGTGATTCATCTTCCGAGATCGAAAGGCTGTTGATAGTGAGGTCAGCATTGCTGACTGACCACTTCTTTGACTCTTGGGTCGTCAGATCCAGCCGGACAATGGACGATTCCCACGCCGAGTAAATGGTCGATTCGTTGGGAAACTGCACGACGGCCGGACCGACAAGTTCATTGATTTCTGAGATCGAAAGCTTGCCGCCATCCAGCCTGCACAGGACAACGCGATCGGTTCGCAACACAGCCAGAGTATGACCGCTGGAGCTGAAGATCATCTTTTTGAATGCTCCGTTTTCCGAGACTTTGGTGTTTCCCGCGGCACCGACGTCGCCGATTGTTGTTTGGGTCGCGACATCAATCAGGACGATGTTTCCCGTTTTGTCTTCGCCGGCCACAACGCTCCCGTCCGAGTTAAGAACGGGGAGCGGAACAGGCTCAATGCTCAGGTTGGCGATGTCCTTGCCTTCTTGAGTGTCCCAAATGGTAACCCTCCGATTCTTACCGAGATAAATCGCAACGTTGGAGTCGCCCGACAATCCGAATCGTTCGGATGGAGGCGCTTTGAGTGTTCGAGCATCGGTCTGATAGCCGTCCGGAGCCCACGCAGCCATCGTGTCGCCAGTCTTCGACACCATTCCGAAGGCGGATACTGAATCCGTCAGTTCCGGAACTTCCACTTTACTCTTGAAGCTGCCGGTGGCCCCGTCCCAGATGTCGGCCGGCCCTCCGTTTCGAAGCAGGATCAGATCGCTGGATTCGGGCAACCAGTGAGCCTGCCGCACTGGCTTTGCTTTGGCCAGAATGATCGAGTTGTCGACGCTGACGCCTGAGCCGGAAACAAAGAACCAGCCGAGTCCGCAGATCGCGGCGATCATTGCGGCTCCAGCCAGAACCGTTCCCGCTGGGAGCAAACCTGCGACACGATCCGGGATCAGAACGGAAGCCCGTTTCAAAATCCGCCGCGACAAAGGGATGCTCGCGTTCTGGATCCCAAGAGCCTTCAACGTGGATATTGCCCCGACCCGAACCATTTCACTTTCGTCTTCCAGCAAAACTTTGATGGCACGAGTCGCCTTGTCAGCTTTTAATTTTCCCAGCGCCGTTACCGCGTGATAGCGAACTTCCGGCACACTGTCGTGGAGCGAAGCAAGCATTGCGGGAATCGATGACTCGTCCCCAATCATGGCCAGAGAAACCAGTGCGGCACTTCGTACTGATGGCTCATCTCGCAGGGCTTCTTCGAGGCTGCGGACAAATCGCCTGTCGTTGACTTTTCCACATGATCTGGCTGCGGCAGTTCGAACTTCAACTGACGAATCGCTCGCCAGTTTTTGCTGCAAGAGTTCGAAGACAACCTCTTGCCTGGTTTCAGTCAGAGCTTCGACAGCGTGACGCCGTATTCCTGCGTTTGGGTGTTCACAAAGTTGAAGCAGGGCCGGAGTTGCCGATTCAGCGGCATGTTTGCGAAGTCCCAGGAGTGCCTTGGTCACCACTGTCAGGTCATCGCGCTGAAGCATCGTCGCCAGAGTTTCAGCAGCTTCGGGCGAGCCGATTCGGCTAAGGGCTTCGGCAATGGTTTTCTCAAGTTCAGCGTCAGCGCTGGTCAGAAGCCCCGTCAGTGTTGGAACGGTTTTCCTGCTGCCCGTTGTTGCGAGTGCCATGACGGATTGCCGGAGAAGGTCTGCGTTCTTCGTACGTTTAATGATGGCCAGAAGCGGCTTGGCTGCGCGTCGGTCTGGAAGTTTCTGCACCGCCTGCACTGCATTGCGCTGCACAGCTTCACTTGGATCCGACAGAAGCGCAACGATTCTTGACAGCGCTGAGCGATCTCCGATTCGGCCAAGTGCCTCCACGATCGTTGCACGCAGACCAGCATCGGCATGATCCAGCATCATCAGTAGCGACGGGACAGCCCGTGCATCCCCGATTCGGCCAAGAGCCGTTACGGCGTCGATCGACGTCAGCGGATTGCGAGACTCAACAATCTCCAGAAGCTCGGACAGCCCTGAGTCGCCAATTTCGACGACCGCTTCCAGCGCCTGCGCGCGTAGCGACGGGTCGCTCAAGCCAGCAAACAGGAGCGGTCGAATTACGATCGGGTCCGCCAGGATTCTCAAAGACCGGATT
>JADHNX010000178.1 GCA_016779365.1 Planctomycetaceae bacterium | reverse complement strand
CTGGCCTTCATCAGGATCTCGTTTTCCTCAGCAGTCAGGCTGCCTTTGCCCTCGCGATTGATCTTGTCGAGCAAGCGGTCGACATCGCGTTCGAGCTGTTCTGTCGGAGGCTGGTACAGCTTGACTTCCGGAGCACGCCGAGGGTCGGGTTTGCGCTTTGGTTTCAGTTTTGAAAACACGCCAGCAACTGAGAACGCTGATTGCGACTGTGTTGAAAACCGGTTGCCACCACCCCGCAGAAGCCTGATTCCTGACAGGAAATAGAGGACTCCGACGGCTGCTCCGCCAAGGTGTGCAAAATTGGCGACGTTTCCGCCGGAGTTGCCGGCAACCTGGTACAGGTCCAGGCCAACGTAGCCGACAGCGATCCACTTAAGTTCGATCGGGACGGGAATAAACATCAGGTGCATCGGCACTCGCGGAAAGTTCATCGCGGCGAGCGTGACGAAACCCAGAACTCCGCCTGAAGCACCAATAACGGAAACAGGAACGACGGACGCTGTCGAAACCGCAATCTGGGCGAGCCCGCTCAGTCCGACTGCCAGTCCGAAAAACGCCAGAGTCTCTTTGGAGCCGTAGACAGCCTCGAGCATCCGCCCAAAGACCCAGACGCCGATCATGTTAAAGAGCAGATGTTGCAGATTGGCGTGGCAGATCCCGTAGGTAAGTACTCGCCAGAGTTGCAGGCTTTTTAAGCCGGGAAGGTCGAGCGAAAACAGGTCGGTGATTCCTCCAACCAGTTGCCCACGCATTCCCTGACCAGTGAAACTCTGCAGGAAGTAGGTCGCGATGCAAACCCCGATGATCCATTTAACGGCCGAGCCGTCCTGTCGGAATCCTCGCAATGGCTGCATCGGGCCACGTGGATCATCGTCACGATAATAGTCGCGATTGGAGATGCCCATCGAGTTACCATCCTGTGGAACGTTTTCGCTTCGGTCACAGATTCGGGCCTGAGACCAGGTCACGAAATCAGTTTCGACCGATGGTACCGGAGAAGCGGGTTTCCGAGAAGTTCTGACTTTGAATGCGGCCAGTAATGGCAGGCTCGTTCAAAAGTGAGACGCTGTCACGCAGACCGTGCTTACTCGCCAACACTCGAGGCTGCCGGAGCGGTTGATTCTCCATTGCTGGGAAGCGACGCGACAAGTTGTCGGTTGCGGTCTCGCAGAGCCTGGACTTCGTCAAACATCACCTTGAGGTTGTGGCGGATTTCGGCGACTTCAAGCTGAGTCACGTTTCGCTTTTCATCGAGAATCTCGATCGCTTTGACCTGTCCGTCGATCATGTGATCAGGCAGAACCCCCCGGTCGCCTGCGAGGCTTGGATCGCCGTGAAGTTCGATGTCCCGGTAGTTGAGATGTTCGTTGGCGATTTCGACTTCGCGTGCACGAGTGTCGCGCAGGTCGGTTTTGGCTGCCAGAAGTTCATCCTTGGCCAGTAGCACCTGAGAATACCTCAGCAGTGTTTCCGGAGCGTTGGTTGGAACGGAACCGTAAACGCGGCAGTCATTGCCGAAAATGAAGGTTCGATTCCAGTCGGCTGTTTCAGAGGCTCGCAGTGGCCAGGCGGCAACCGCGGCGCTTCGTCCGGCTTCGACGACAGTCACCTTGAACGGTCCGACGTAGTTGGAACCGCCATTCTGAGCGGGGCCGAAGACGTGAATGACCTGGCCCATTCGGATTCCCGATGCCGGCCCGATTCCGTTCATAACGATGCCGTCGTTCCCGTTGGGCGTAATCGCGACGTTGGCACCGATCATGGGAGCCCATAACTGCATCAGCAGGTCATATTGCGATCGTGTGTCGAAGAGTTCTTTTTCGGTCCTGCCGACGTCAGGGATCGACTTTTCATACGCATCCCGTTTGGTCGCGACCGACTTCATCCACTCGTTACGAACCTGAAGAGTCTGGCTGGTCGACCAGATGGCGACTCCAGCGAGAATCAGTGTCAGGCCCAGCAGGATTTTTCCGAGAATATGCATTCGCCCAGCCTCGCGGGGAACGGAGTAATTAAGTGAGATCAGCTCGTCGTTACGATCGGAAGAGTCTACCGGCAGGATCGGAGTCTCAACCCTGAATGAACTCTCGCGCCGGAATCCCTCTTCGGCATCGTCGGCGGAAGATCGTCGACTTCAGTCTAACGGGCCATCTTAGGAGTGCTTTGAAAGCACGGTCAAGCAGATTCAAATTGGAAGAAACAACGCGACAATGACAGGTTTGCCGGTCTCGGATGAAAACATAACCTGTTTCAGTTTTGTCGTTTACGCAGCCGACGATTAGTCGGGTTGAAGCGGTTTGAAGGGATGTTTGTTGGCGGTGGCACGCGGTGTGGCCGCTCAACCGCTCTTGCCGCCGTTCGCTGTTTTCCGCAAGAATCGGCGGCTGTCAATTTGCAGATTTCCCATTTACCTCCGCAAGGACGCGTGAGTTATGCGACGACTGTTTGCAATGTTCTTTGGATTCGGCCTCGGTCTGGCGGCGATGTTCATGGCGTTCCAGGTCCACGTCGTCAAAACCGATACCGACTGGCACTTTGTCAGGAAGCAGGAAACTCAGCTGGCCGACTTCTACGTCGACATCCGCAAATGGGACCACGAAGAGTGGTCTCGGCATCCGGATTTCCAGAAGGCTCTGGTCGAAGCGGGCAAGACCGAACTGCTGCCGACGCCTGAGCCCGAAGAATTGCTCAACGAAGCCATGCGACATTGGGATACGGCCAAACGAGTCCTCGAAGCTGTCCGCAAGTAGCGATGCCGTTTTGGTGGGTATTTTTTGTAGGGTCTGTCTTGACGCACCACCGAATTAGCGTTTTCTATGGTGCGTTGGGACGCACCCTGCGAGACTGCTGAACATCTCAAGTCGATAGTCAACATTGAAGCACAGGCTGCCATGACGGAAACGTTTCCGAGCAGACAACGTCAGCCTGATCTGACGACAACTCGCCGGAACTTTCTGCGCGCGTGCGGTCTGGCCGGCGCGTCGGCCATCGCGGGTTGCCAAACGACGAAGAAGACGGCGAACATTCCGGTCATCAGTCTGCCGGGGCGACATTCGGTGCAGGCGGATCAGCTTGTGCTGCTCAGCGATTTTCGGATCGACTACAACCACGCCGTCATCGCCGATCTGAAAAAGTTGCGAGGCGACGTGCTTCGCGTTCTTGAGCTGACGCCGTCCGAGCAGCCGGTCGTCGTTTACCTCTTCGAGAACGAACAGCTTTATTACGACTATCTGAAATCGACGTGGCCGATGCTGCCTTACCGGCGAGCGTACTTCTTTGGCAACTCGTACGAGCTGGCCGTTTACACGTCCTGGGGTGACACGGTCCAGGAAGACTTGCGGCACGAGTTCACTCACGGGCTGCTGCATTCAACCTTGCGGACAGTCCCGCTGTGGCTGGACGAGGGCATTGCCGAGTATTTCGAAGAGGCCGGGGAGAATCCAGGCACCGTCAAGCGGAAGGCGGTTGAGCGGCTGTCGCTGGCCATGTCCAACGGCTGGAAGCCGAGCATCACTCGATTGGAAGGTCTCAAAGAAGTCGCGGACATGGGACAGTCGGATTACGAGGAATCGTGGGCGTGGATCCACTTCATGCTGCACGGCGATCCGGCCGTGCGGCAGATTCTGATCGACTATCTCGCCGACCTGCGGACGACGTTGAATCCCGAACCGCTCAGCAACCGGCTCGACGAAACCATGCTGACAGCGAACGATCGCTTCGCCAGTTACGTCGCAGCGCTTAACACCTTCGGCTGGCCCGACGGTCGCTCCGCCGAACGCCGACACCCACGCAGCGACAAAACAGCCGACGCGTCTGGTGAATCCTCAACCGTTGCAAAGCCAGCGTCTCGAAGCGTTCTGGATCTTCTTAAATTCAAACGTTAAGGCGACGCCCCTGTGACGCTTCATCAGGCGTCTTGCCCGTTCATCGCTCCATCGTCCAGCCGGGCAGCGTGATCGATTCCTGAGGTTCGACGAGTTTATCGTACAGCTCCGGTCGTCGTGCTTTGATGTAGCGGTGTCCTGATGACAGTTTCAGTTTGTCGGGAGTCAGCAGTCCGACGACGACGGAATCTTCCAGCGAGTTGGTTTCGACGAGCACTTCGCCGAACGGGTCGAGGATCATCGACAGGCCCGGCTTGACGGTGTCGTAATCCCAGCCGATCGGGTTGCTGAAGACGGCGTAAATTCCGTTTTCCCAGGCGCGAGCCGGCAGCCACTTCATCAGCCACTCACGACCTTTCGGGCCGTTGAATTCCTGCCGGAGTCGCACCGGGTCACGATGCCGGTTCTCCCAGAGTTGCCTGTCGATTTTGCCGCGACCGGGCATCGGCGACGGCAGTCCGCAGGTGACGTGCGGCATGAAAATAATTTCTGCGCCAAGCATCGTTGTCATGCGGACGTTTTCGCAGAGGTTGTTGTCGTAGCAAATGAGGAACCCGACTTTACAGCCAGACAGGTCGATCACGTTGTAGCCTTCGCCCGGTGTCAGATGCGGATTCACAAACGGGTGCAGCTTGCGAAACTTCGTGATGAATCCATCCGGACCGACGGTGACGTAGCAGTTGTAGATGCGCCCGTCCGGCTCGAATTCAAATAATCCGGCCATGACGACTGTTGAAAATTCCTGCGCGATTTTGATCAGTTTTTGCACAGAAGGTCCGTCGGGAACCGGCTCGGCGACATCTGCCAACTGCTGGTGAGAGAGCGGCTGCACCCACGTGTAGCCAAGGATGCAGCCTTCGTGAAAGCTGACGATCTCGGCACCCTGCTCAACGGCCTGGCGAGTCAGATCACGAATTCGCCCGAGATTGAACTCCGGATCGTTGTCCCGATTTTCGAACTGTGCGGTGGCGACTCGAATTTCACGCATCGGACAAAACTTTCATGGAAGGCTGAGATTGAGCAATGAGAGAATGTGAGAGGTTTGGCGAGGTCGGGGCAAGCGTTGATTGACGTGAATCCAATTTTGTTTGAAACAGCTCCGGTAGCAGTTGCCAGTCGATTGCGGACGTCTGGAGCGGTCGTACAATCGGTTCGTTCTCCAGCGTTGCCCGCCACCACGATTCACATCAACAGGAACGGCTCCACCATGTCTAACAATGTTGTCAGTCTTGTACTCGGCGGTGGTCGAGGGACCCGCCTGTTCCCGTTGACCGAGCATCGTTCGAAGCCGGCGGTCCCTCTGGCCGGGAACTATCGACTGATCGACATTCCGATTTCAAATTGCCTCAACTCAGGCATGAACAAGATTTATGTGCTGACGCAGTTCAATTCGGTGAGCCTCCATCGGCACATGCGTCAGACTTATCGGTTCGATCGTTTCGGAGCTGGTTTCGTCGAAATCCTGGCCGCTCAGCAAACCAACGAGGGGGAAACCTGGTATCAGGGAACTGCCGACGCGGTCCGCAAGCAACTTCGATATATCCAGCAGCCGGAGGTCGAACACGTTCTGGTACTATCCGGTGATCAACTTTACCGGATGGATTTTCAAGCCATGCTGAAAACTCATCTGCATTCAAACGCCGATGCCACGATCGCTTCGCTGCCGGTTAGCGACGAAGACGCCAAAGGTTTTGGTGTCATGCGAATCGACGAGGCCGGACGAGTACTCGGCTTCCTGGAAAAACCTCAGGAAAAGTCCGAGATGGACATGGTCAGAATGGATCCCGCCTGGATTGATGCTCAGGGAATTCCAAGCAACGGTCGCAGCATGCTGGCCAGTATGGGGATTTACCTTTTCAAGCGAGACGTGCTGGTCGATCTGCTGGAAAAGTCCACATACACCGACTTCGGCAAAGAGATTTTTCCAATGTCGATCCGGGTGCGCCAGGTTCACGTCCATCTGTTCGATGGGTACTGGGAAGACATAGGGACGATCCGCTCGTTCTATGATGCTAATCTTGCACTGGCGACGGCCAGGCCGCCGTTTAACCTGATCGACGAAGCAAACCCGATTTTCACTCGAGCCCGCTCTCTGGCGCCGGCACGAATTCTGGACGCGACGGTCAAGAATGCGCTGGTGACCAATGGAGCGTTCGTCGAAGACAATGTGACGATTGAAAAGAGTATCATCGGCCTGCGCTGTCACGTCGGGCAGGGAGCTTCGGTCAAAAACACAATCGTCATGGGGGCCGACTTCTACGAAAGCGATTGTGACCGTACTGACGAAACTGGCGAACTGCCTCCGGTCGGCATCGGAGCCGGGACGGTCATCGACGGCGCCATTGTCGACAAGAACGCTCGCATCGGGAAAAACTGCCAGATTGTGATGCGCGACGGCCTGGAATCCAACTGCGACGTCAACGGCGTCTACATCCGCGACGGCATTATCTGCATCCCCAAAGACGCGATCCTCCCCGACGGCTGGAAGCTGTAGTCTGAGTTTGATCGCGTTTTAACGAGGAGTCGCCGATGCGACAGCTTTTGGCCTTTCGTTCGTTGAGCGTGCTGATCGTGACGTTCCTGCTGGTTCGCGGTCTGTTGGCGCAGGAAGCGCCGGGGGACAGCAGAAAGGACAAGCCGGACTTTCGGAATCCCCCGAGGCAGTATGAAGATGTCACAATCGACGACCGCACGTTCGTCGTCGAAGCTCAGCTTCTGAGAGAGGATGCGCAACTCGCTCGCAGGTCACTGGCTCGGCTGAAAAAGAACATTGATCTGGCGCTGGAGATCCTTCCGCCTCATTCGCATCCGTTCGTCGCGAAGCAGCAGTTCTGGATGATGTACGGGCCGAAGGCGACAGCAGGCGGGAGAGACAATGGTCTTGCGTACTTCCGGCCGGGTTCGCCGAAGTTTGACGCCAAACGCGACGAACGCTGGAACAGCGTTGTCGTGGTTTACGACGCGAAGAATTACGTCGCGCTGTCTGACCTCTGGGCATTTAAAGCGGTGCTGCACGAACTCGCGCATGCCTACCAGCTTGAGCAATGGCCGGAGAAAGAGCCGCACATTCTGGCGGCTTACGACAATGCGATGACTCAGAATCTGTATCGCAACGTGAAGGACGAAAAGGGCGGTGTCTTCGCGGCTGCGTACGCGACCCAGAACCAGTTGGAATACTTCGCCGAAACTTCGTGCATGTTTTTTGCGAGGTGTAATTATCAGCCTTACCACCGGCTGGAACTTAAAGAGTACGACCCGGTCGGCTATGAGATGATCCGTCGCCAGTGGAAGATCGGTGACGAATTCGGAAAGCCTGCACCGCGAGCCTGGAAGCTGGGCCGGTCCACCCGCACGCTCGAAGCGACGTTGAAGTCGTACTCGTCTGGCAAAGTGACGCTGGTCGAGCCGTCCGGTAAGGAAAGAACGATTTCCCTTAAGGCTTTGGGCGAGGTCGATCAGGACATCGTCAAACGCTGGTTCGGTGAGTAGACTCCCGGCAGCAATCTGTGTTCACGCGCCGGTGTCAGCTTTCTGGCTCAATCGAGCATCCTCAATCGACGTCGTCTTCAAACTGCGTCGGTAATTTCTGGAGAAGACCATGCGATCAGGAAATCCCGCGCTGAATTCGAAGTCGTTCGAAGGGTTTGCCGTCTACGAACCTTCTGCCGCGATGACGATTCAGGGAACGGCAACCAAAACGGCACTGCTGCTGGCCGTCGTTGTGGCCGCCGCGTCGGTGACCTGGAACCAGTTCACCCAGCAGAACCCAATTGTGCAGCCACTGATGATTGGGGGGCTGATCGTCGGAATGATCACGGCCATGATCACGATCTTCAAGAAAGAGTGGTCGCCCATCACCACGCCAGTTTACGCGACGGCGGAAGGGCTGTTTCTGGGAGGGCTTTCGGCTTTCTTTGAAATGCGTTTTCCCGGCATTGCCTTTCAGGCCGTCTGTCTGACCTTCGGGACGCTGTTTGGTCTGTTGTTCGCTTATCGGACGGGAATCATTCGGGCGACCGAGAATTTCAAGCTGGGAATCTTTGCCGCCACCAGTGGAATCTGCCTGCTCTATTTCGTGGGTTTCGTGATGAGCTTTTTCGGGGCGGGCATTCCCTACATCCATGAAGCCGGCATGGTCGGCATTGGATTCAGTCTGTTTGTCGTGGTGATCGCGGCGCTGAACCTCGTGCTCGATTTTGACTTCATCGAGCAGGGAGCCGCTCACGGCGCCCCCAGATACATGGAGTGGTACGGCGCGTTCGGCCTGCTGGTGACACTCGTCTGGCTCTACATCGAAATCCTGCGTCTGCTGGCCAAACTGAACAGCCGCCGCGACTGATTCGCCGCTGCGTGAGATCAATGAGTCTGTGAAATTTCAGTTCTTTATTCGCAGGACTATTGCTCAGCCTTTGGTGCGGTAGCCGAGTTTTGTCAGTTCGGTGCGGACTCGGTCCAGATTGTTGCCCTGGATTTCGAGTTCTTCGTCTTTGAGCGTGCCGCCGGCGCCGCAGGCTGATTTCAGTTTTGTGAGCAGTTCGGGCAGATCGTTGCCCTCGGCGGGCAGCCCTCGGACAACAGTGACGGTTTTACCCTTTTTCCGCTTCTCGACAGCCAGCCTTGCGGTCTGTTTGCCGGGTTCGAGTTTCGCTGCCGGCTCGGGCGGGCAGTTGCAGACTTCCTCCAGCTCGCCGCAGCGTTCGCAGGTCGGCGGTCGGTCAAATTCCGTTCCGGCAAACAGTCTCATGGCTGGTCCTTTGA
>JADHNX010000177.1 GCA_016779365.1 Planctomycetaceae bacterium | reverse complement strand
GCCCGACGATCAGGATCGCGGGAGTGCCATGAGAGTCATCCAGTCGTCGTGTGTTGCAGACCAGCCAGCGGTGCTGTCCGGGATGGCACTCGACGGAAAGCTCGAACTCTTCGACGCTGCGGCCTCGCTCAACCCACTGAAACAGCAGTTCGTATCGCCTTCGGTCTTTATCGGGAAGAAACGTGTTCAGGCAGTCGCTTCCGGTCAGCTCTTCGGCCCTGCGTCCGGTGAATTGTTCGGCGAACGGATTGACCCAGGCGATTGTTCTGTCGGCACGAGCCAGAACGATGACGCAGGCGGCCGATTCAACAAGCTGCTGAAAGGCCGCTTGAGACTGCTCGGCTTCGCGCCGGAGCCTTTTCTGTTCAAGACAACGCTCGATCGACAGCCGCAACGCGTCGGGGTTGATTGGTTTAATCAGATAGTCGGCCGCGCCGTGTCTTAACGCTGCGATGGTTCCGTCCAGGTCGGCATGCGCGGTTGCCACGATGACGTCAGTCTGTGGCAGCCGTTCCCGGAATAGTGGCAGCAGTTGGTCAGCCTGCAGATCGGGAAGGTTCCTGTCGAGAACGATCACCTCTGCGCTGCTGAATTCCGGATGAGCAAACGCCTCAGCACCGGACTCAACGGCGAATGGCTGGAATCCGAACAGCTCCAGCAGATCACACAGATTTGCGCGAGTATCTGGTTCGTCTTCGACAATCAGAATGCGAGCGGGGTGGCTCATGCGGACACTTCAGCAATGGGGAAAGTCATCGTAAACGTCGTGCCGCGTCCCGGTTCGCTGGTTACAGAAAGTTCACCGCCGTGACGTTTGACGATTGATTGAGCCAGTGCGAGTCCAAGGCCAAGGCCGCGTGTCTTCGTGGAGAATAGCGGTTCCATAATCTGCGGCAGCACATCCGGAGAAATACCACAACCTGTGTCCGAGACAGACAACGCAAATCGAGCGGGTTCATCATCGACTTTTGCGGCGAGGTCTTCGCAGGTCAGTGTCAGTCGCCCACCATCCGGCATGGCATCGCAGGCGTTGCGGATCAGGTTGCCCAGCACGATGGCGAGTTGCTCCTGATCGCCGGCCACGTGGGGATAGGTACCTGACCGGTTTCGTTGAAGTTCGATATTGTCGGGAAGGGGGTTGGCATCCAGCGACTGTTCAACGAGATCGCACAGATCAATCGGGCGAAGAATCGGAGTTGGTAATCGAGCGAATCGTGAGAGGGCCGTAATGACGTTGTCAGAGATTCCAACCTGTCGGCTGATCCGTTCCAGATGTTCCTGCCTTTTGTCTGGCGATGCGTCGCGAGCGTTCAGCAGGTAGTAGACCGACGTCTGGATCGCATTAAGCGGGTTGCGTAATTCGTGAGCGATTCCGCCGGACACTCGCCCGAGAGTTGCCAGTCGTTCCTGCTGCTGTTCTCGAACGGCGAATGCACGATTGTAGGCAAAGTCGATAATTGCCATATCAAGATCGAGGATGCGATTCAAAGCCTGGATCCCGGCTTCGCGGTCAGATCGTGATTCGGGTTCGTGCGACGAAAGTGCTTCCAGAAGTCTTCCGCGAATTCGGGACATCGCCACGTTTGTGTAGAACTGGTCGAGTCGGATTTCGACATGTCGCTGTCCGACTCGAAAACGACGCATGACAAACTCGTCATCGTACGGCCCGGAAAATAAATCGGTGAGCCATCGACGCAACGTCTGTTTCAGTCGGGCAATCTGCTCGTCACCGCCTGTGATCACGCGAAGCGTGCCGGGATGTCGTGCGATTTCTTCATAGAAGTCGTCTATGACTGCCCCGAAAGACGGTTCGAGAAGTCGCTTCAGCGTCGGCAATTGTTCGGCATCAGCATCGGTCCAGCCGACGTAGATACGCAGTTCCTGGTACAACGCAAACAGCGTAGACCGATCAGTTTCTTGTGTCTGCGTCATGGCTGGCTGTCAGTTGGACTCAAATTAGCGATTACAGATCCCGAACCGGTTGAGATTAACTGGCCACCGAGTTCAGAACCATGATTCGAATGCCCGGGAACAGGTCCGACTCAATTTTCGCTCAGCGCTGGCGATGCCCTGCGTAAAACCCCACAGGCACCAAGTACCAGCGAGTCGTCAGTAGTCTCTTGCTGGCGATTTGTGCTTGTATCGGGAGTCTATTCTGACTCCTCAATCAATGCCCGACGGTCCGAAGCGTCCACAAGATGACGACGCTCATCGCGATGAGCGTGTATATAAATAATGATGTCAGAATTTTGCCGATGCGCCGGCCAGCCTCGGCGTCGTCCGAGTCGAACTGTCGGATTTCCTGGGGACTGAAAAACGGCTCGTTGGTATTGGCTGAACTGGGCGACGGCGTGGGAAGCTCGACTTCCGGTCGATTGAGAGTGACTGTCGACATGGCGAAACTCCAGTATTTTACCTCGTGGATCAAGTGACTCGGTGACGCATCGCTGAATGCAATTTCAATGCCAATGAGCGTACTTTCGCCCTGTCTGTCAGGCGACTTTATCTGGCTGGCCGAATTGCTTTCAGCAGTGAACCTGCGGTGTGACGATTTTGCACGGTGTGCGACTACGCACCTGCTTGTCCGTCATATTCATTGAGCGCCAACACGGCACACTCATTGCGACGTCACGATTGAGGATGGTTGTTCTTCCGATCGTTGGTTGATATCCCACACGTTTGAACTCACACAGGAATACTTGCCATGAAGATCATCAGCGCGGTCGACGGATCGCCGCAATCCCGCGCGGCCGGTGCGTTACTGAATCGAATTCCATTTCCCGACGACAGCGTTGTTGTTGTGGTCAACGTCTTAGAGGAAATCTACGAGTCCGCCTACGGCAAGTATCTTGGAACGCTTGTGCGGGAGACACTGGATGAGGATCGGCAGGCAAATGCGAGAGCGTTGCTGCTGAAAGAGTCTGCGAGGCTGACCGGAAAGTTTGCTTCAGTGCGAGAGAAACTGGTGGCGGGTCACGCCGCTCGTGAGATTACTGCACTCGCGGAATCCGAGAATGCGGATCTGGTCGCGATGGGAGCTCGCGGTATGAATGCTCTTGAACGCTTCCTGCTTGGCAGTTCTTCCGAGAAAATTGTGCGTCACGCTCCCTGCTCGGTCCTGGTGGCTCGCGAATCTTCACCTTCAGATGCCACAACGTCTGAAGGCCACGCACCACTGCGGATCCTGGTTACCTGCGATGGTTCGTCTGGGGCGAATGAATCGATAGAAACTCTGACTCAACTGCCGTTGAACGATTCGGTCGATGTAAAGTTGCTGACGGTTCACAGTCTAGTGACGTCGTACCGAGCAGATATCCTTCAGAAGATGAGCGCCGAGTGGCGTCGGGAAGAAGAGCTTGCTCGTGAGGCTCTTGACGCGGCTGCGCGACAACTCGAAGCCGCCGGAGTCCGCAATGTTTCGACACAGCTTGAGGAATCCAGCGACGTTGCGTCGGAGATTCTCGATGTAGCTGAGCGATGGCACGCGGATATTGTGATGGCAGGCAGCAACGGCAAAGGTGCTGTCGATCGCTTTCTGCTCGGCAGTGTTTCAAGACGGCTGATTCGCCATGCAGAAAACAGTGTCTGGATCGTCCGGAGAAAACGCGAGACCTCATAGTCGTTCTGCACCTACAGGAATTCCCTGACGTGGATTTCGAATGATGCTTACTTTTGAAATCATCGTTGGTTGTGTGGTTGCTGCCGTCAGTGTTGCCGTTTCATTGCTCGCGTCGGGGCACGTCGTTCTCTACAAACGCGATTCACGAGCTGCCATTGCGTGGACCGGCCTGATCTGGCTGGCTCCGTTTCTGGGGACGTTTTTGTACGTGCTGCTCGGCATCAACCGAATTGAGCGTCGAGCACGTTTGCTGCGGACGGACCGTTCTTCTGCTGGCGGCCTCGCAGCATCAATGGGAGAGCCAACGGGACTGCCTCCCGAAACCAGCTCGAATCTTGCACAGCTGGCCAGGTTGATCGAACGCGTCACGAACAGAGAACTGACCTGCGGAAACTCCATCGAACCGTTGTCTGGAGGCGACCAGGCTTATCCTGCAATGCTGGCCGCGATCCAGTCAGCTCAACGAACGATCGGACTGAGTACCTACATTTTCGACGCTGACGATGTTGGCCTTGAGTTCGCCGCGACTCTGGCGGAAGCGACGAAACGCGGCGTCGAAGTTCGCGTGCTGATTGACGCGGTCGGAGCCCGCTACGCGTTTTCGTCAATCGTCACGACACTGGAAGCTCTCGGTGTCCCGGTCAAGACGTTTAATCCGCCACTGCTTCCGGGGCGGTTTCGGTACGCCAACCTCAGAAATCACCGCAAGATTCTGACGGTCGACGGCGAGGTTGCGTTTACCGGCGGGATGAACATTCGCGGTTGTTGTTACTCTTCGAACAATGGTGAAGTGACGGTCGAAGACCTGCACTTTCGACTGAGCGGGCCGATCGTCAAACAGGCACAGGAAACATTCACGGACGACTGGCAGTTTGCAGCTAACGAGGAACTGTCGGGGGATGGCTGGTATCGGGAGTTGTCGGCGACAGGAAGTTGTGCTGCGCGAGGTATTGTGGAAGGCCCGGACCTGCGACTTGATCGGTTGCGTCTGACGTTGCTTGGAGCGTGTCATTGCGCGGAACGATCGTTAAGGATTGTGACGCCCTATTTCCTTCCCGATGCGACGCTGATCAGTGCTCTGAATGTAGCAGCCCTTCGAGGCGTGTCGGTCGAAATTCTCATTCCAGAAAACAGCAACGAAAAACTGGTGCAATGGGCGTGCGACGCTCAACTGTGGCAACTTGTTGATCGAGGCTGCGAGGTCAGAAAAACCTCTCCCCCGTTCGACCATAGCAAACTCGTCATCGTTGACGACGAATGGGTTCTGATGGGGTCGTCGAACTGGGATCCCCGCAGCCTGCGGCTGAACTTTGAATTCAATATCGAGTGTTACAGTCGCGAGCTTTCCAGCAGGATGAATCAGATTTTCGAATTGAAGAAGGCCAACTCAAAACTGGTCACGAAGGAACAGCTGGAAGGCAGAAGCCTTCCGGTAAGACTGCGAAACGGAGTAGCACGTCTGGCCGCTCCGTTCCTGTAGCCTTGCGGGCTGCTTCACGCGGACCGCCAGCCGACCGAAGTCGACACTGTTCTTTCGAAAGCGTGCGGCAGCTGACAGGTTTCACGCTGACAGGATGAAACTCACCAGACGCTGTCCCTGTTACGGCATGACGAAGTCGTGCTCTTTATCGCGAACCGTCAGAACCGGACATGGCGCTTTGCGAACGACTTTTTCCGCAACACTTCCCAGCAACATGTGCGCGATAGCTCCTCGACCGTGAGTGCCGAGAACGATCAGTCCGATGTCGTTTTCTTTGGCATAACGGATTGTTTCGACGAAGGGATGTCCGTGCTCGATTTTGCGAACGATTGTCAAATCGCCAACTGAGTCGGCGAGTTGTTTTTCAAGTTGCAGCGTTGCTGCCGCTTCCACCTCGGCTTCCGTCTCCGGAGCGATGTAGGCACCCTCACCGTACATCAACGGAGTCATCTCAATGGAGTGCATCAAGTGCAACTCCGCTCCGAATTTCCGAGCCAGCTCAGCGCCGTAAAGAGCGGCCTTATTGCTGTGTTCGCTGAAGTCTGTTGGGACAAGGATTTTCTTCAAGGTGATCATGGTTCTGCTCCTGATACTCTGAACCTGGGGGGAGGCTTTGTGCCAGACTCTCCTGGCTTCACTCGCAGTTAGCAGCCTGCTACTTCGAGTAATTCAATAGCCAGTCTGAGCAAGGACGATGCCAACCGGAGTCGAGCATCCCTTGAAGCACGGTCGACGCGTTCAACAGGTGAATTCAACAGGCGCTTTCGCCGCCGCCGTGGACTTATTCACCCGTCAAAGGGAACAAACCGCAAGTCGCGAGTGACCACGTCGAAGGTGGGAGTGTGCCAGCGCGCCCTGCCGCACAATTTCATCAGTCGGTGTGCCGGTTCGTCACAGCCGCGAGCAATCAGCGAGAATGGATCTCTTCCGGCTGGACGTTGAATCGATCAAGCATTCGATACAACTTCCGCCGATGAATTCCCAGCGAACGTGCAGCCTGCGCCTTGTTGCCGTGGCTTGCTCGCAGAATCTGCACGACGTGGGCGCGTTCCAGATCTTCCAGACGAACGCTGGAAGCTGCGTCTGGTCTGATCGTTCCAGCTGGTTCTTGAACATTCGATGCGTCAAGTCCAGTCGAGTCGCCACCAATGTTCGGGCGGGCGGCAGACGCGATGACTTCGCGCGGCAAATCGTCGATCACGATCTCCCCGTCGTCAGCCAGGATTGTTGCCCGTTCGAGCACGTTGATGAGCTGCCGCACGTTGCCCGGCCAGTGATAGGCCAGCAGGCAGTTTCGAGCTTCTTCGTCCAACTGCCAGTTGCTGCCGAGAATGTGGTCAATCAATTGCTCAATGTCGCCGTCTCGATCTTTCAACGGCGGTAGCTCGACCGTCAGGACGTTGATTCGATAGTAGAGATCTTCACGGAAATTTCCGTTGGCGATTTCGACGGCGAGGTCGCGGTTCGTCGCTGTGATAATGCGAACATCCACGCGGCGTTCTTTGTGGGAACCAACGCGTCTCATGGATCCGTCTTCGAGCACGCGCAGAAGTTTCGGTTGCAGGCTGAGCGGCAACTCACCGATCTCGTCGATAAAAAGTGTTCCGCCGTCGGCGACTTCAAACAGTCCCGGCCTGGTGTCGGTCGCGCCGGTGAATGAACCCTTTTCGTGACCGAACAATTCACTCTCGACGAGCTGCTCCGGCAACGCCGCGCAATTGATGGTGACGAATGGCTTGTCGGCTCGAAGGCTGGCTGACTGAATTGCTTTGGCGACAAGCTCTTTGCCTGTGCCGCTTTCGCCCTGAATCAGAATGGCTCTGTCGGTTGGCCCTGCTCGATCAATCAGTTGAAAGACTTTCTTCATTCGTGGCGAATTGCCGATCATCTTTGGACTGGTCGGGCGTGAGCGGCGAATCACTTCCTTGAGCTGTTGGTTTTCCTTGCGAAGCAGTCCCTGCTGAAATGCCATGCGGCAGCGTTCTTCCAGTTCCGGCAATGGGAAAGGCTTGCTGAGGTAGTCGCACGCTCCCAGTTTCATCGCCTGCACAGCGGTGTCGACCGTGGCTTCGCCGGTCAGAACGAGAACCTGCGACTCGACGCCGTCTCCCTTGAGTCGGTCGAGAACTTCCAGGCCGGACAGTCCTGGCATGTTCAAATCCAGCACGACCACGTCGAAGTTCTTACGGGTACAGGCATGCAGCGCTTCGTGGCCATCGGCGGCTTCCGTAACATCGTGCCCGTGTCGAGACATCCACATCGCACACGTGTCGCGGAATTCGGCTTCGTCATCGACGAGCAGAATTGAGATTGGCTTTTCGTCTGCCATGTCGAACGATCCTGCTGCGGAAGCAACTGTAGGTTGGGTAGCTGAGTAGCGGTGATGAACTGGCTTAATGGGAACGCGATCGGACGTCAGGAATCAGACGCCAAGACCTTTCAGCATCGCGCCAACAAAATAGGCCAGCACGGCAGCACTGCCACCGATCAGCAAAGATTCAAGGCCGGCCAGTATCCACGATTGTTCGACGAATCGCGCCTTCGCTGTGCCGATCAGAAAGAATGCTACTCCGGTCAGGATCATGCTGACAGTGTAGGGGGCAGGCGGCGAGCCGTTCACGTACTGCGTGATGAATGGCAGGAGTGGAAGAAGTCCAAGCAGCAGAAAGGCGACCAGGGTTGCCGCCGCAGCCTTTAATGGATTCGGCCCGTTCAGCGTCAGACCGTGCTCGTCGGTCAGCATCGTGTCGACCCATTGACGCCGATCCGACGTAATGACATCCACGGCTCGTTCCAGGTCGTCGCCTTCAAATCCTTTCGCCGCAAACAGCTGTCGTATTTCTTCCCGCTCGCCTTCCGGAAAATGCTCGATGTGAGACTCTTCCATCTGACGGACTCGTTCACGCTCCTGCTGTTCGGCACGCGTTCCGAGATAATTTCCTGCGGCCATGCTGAAGCCATC
Source organism: Planctomycetaceae bacterium (assembly GCA_016779365.1). Taxonomy (GTDB): domain Bacteria; phylum Planctomycetota; class Planctomycetia; order Planctomycetales; family Planctomycetaceae; genus JABMPE01. The sequence continues at coordinate 589 of JADHNX010000177.1, read as the reverse complement.
TCCCACCAGGTTGGCAGCTCCGAGGATGATGACGATGCTTGAATCCAGCTCCGCGCCAGCGACACCGGAGACGACGGCAAATGTCGTGACCGTTCCGTCGATGGCGCCATAAACAAAGTCACGCAGATAGCTGTGGCCCTTCGGAGCTGCCAGCCGCTGCTGGATTTCTTCAGGACTGTGTCCATGCTCCGCCGGGAACTCAGGTTCTGGCTCTGGTGAGGGAGTCATTTCGTCTCGCTGGATGGTGGATTTGTCGAGAAGGCGTTGAGTTGTTTGACTGATCCGTGGTGGTGTAAGAAATAGTCCCTAAACCAAGTACGTCAGCCTTTCCAGGCTGACCGGTGATCTCGACGGGCAGGCTGGAAAGCCTGACGTACAAACCGGGAATCTGTTGGGGGACTATTCTTTACGGGGTTGCTGGTTGGTAAGCCACCGACGCGGCAGGGGTAATGACAGTCAGAATTGTGCATCCCATCTGGTGAGCGGCACAAAGTTTCTGTCTCGCACGAGTGGTTGATTCTAGCTGGCCGCTGACTGCTTGTCCGGTCACACGACGTACCACAGGCCGTTTGGATTTCCCATCGAGGTT
>JADHNX010000176.1 GCA_016779365.1 Planctomycetaceae bacterium | reverse complement strand
TACCACTTTGAAGCTTCACAGATCTTGCTTTCTCTGTTTGTCAAACTTTTCCGATTACGAAAACTTTTCCGAAAAGGCTGATTTCAGAAGTCTAACTGGCCGATAAATCGAAGCAGGCCCTCTTCGCAATCACGTCACTCCTGGTGAGTTTCTGCAAGAGATGACAGTCGTTGCCTGCACCATTTTTCGGACAGTCCCGTGGCACTCCACATTGCATGTCGACTTGCACTCATCGCGTTTGCGACGGTTGTACTTCGCGGCGTCCTGGACGGTTCGGAATTTCAGACAGTACTGATACTGGCCATCAAAATCGGAGCCGTATTCTTCGGAATTGGGCTGATCATCGGAGAACTCGCCCGTCGCCTGCTGGAAGACATGGTGATTTCGAAGATCAAAAAAGTCATTGGCGAAAACGCACCTCGGGACAACAACCAACAACTCAGTACCGAATCCTGAACGACGCTGCTGACGCGTCAACAACAGAGTTCGAAACTGCATGACGATGAAAACCACGGAGGGTTTCATGGCAACGAAGATCAGCGACGAAGTTCTGGCAGAGGTCTGGAAGGACTTCAAAGCAGATCTCAAGGATCAGCGACTGCGGAACATTCTCATCGAACGGTACTTTCCGTTAGTCAAATACAACGCTGAGCGTGTGTGGCAGAAACTGCCCGAAGGGGTCGACCTGAACGATCTGATTTCGGCTGGCGTCTTCGGACTCATGGATGCCATCGAAGCGTTCGACATGGAACGCGGTGTCAAATTCGAGACCTACTGCGTTCCGCGAATCCGTGGAGCGATGCTGGACGAACTTCGCACCATGGACTGGGTTCCGAGACTTGTGCGAAGTAAAGCCAGCAAGCTCGAAGCCGGACGGAAACGCGTCGAAGCTCGTGTAGGACGTCCGCCAACAGCCGCCGAAATGGCTGCCGAAATGGAGATGTCGCTCGAAGAGTACGAGAAGATGAAAGCCGACGCGAGTGCCGTCGGGCTCGTCAGCTTGAACAAGAAGTGGTACGAGACGGACAGCTACAAGGACGTTCGAGAAGTCGACATCGTCGAAGATCAGAAAGGTGAAGACCCCACCGGTGGAATCCAGAAACGCGATATCATGCGTCTGGTCACCAAAGGTCTGAACCGCAACGAACGACTCATCATGATCCTCTACTATTATGAGGAACTGACGATGAAGGAAATCGGCTCGACACTTGGTCTGTCAGAGTCGCGAGTCAGTCAGATGCACTCCAGCATTGTGGCTCGCTTGAAAGACCAGCTCCGACGTCGTCGTCCAGAGTTTGCCTGAGCATCGGTAACCTCAAGACAGCAAAACAAAAAGCCTCGCCAACTGGCGAGGCTTTTTTCGTCTGTCAGGTCATTTTTGAAAACGGTTTACCTAACGCGACGCGTCAATTCGGCGAAGGCACAAACTGCAGCCATTCGCGGATGTCGTTTTCGTACTCGCTGGAGAGGTCGCCCAGCACCAGTCGCTTGTGCGCCGCCGCCGCTCCGTCCGGAGATAAATCGGCATCATCAGGGCCGGAAAAACGTTGCGAACAATCCGGGTGAATCATGCCTCGGATCAGCTCAACCAGCCCCGCATCGCGGCGAACGTCGCGCGGTAAAACGTCTTCAACTCGGTCATGCAACGAATTTTTAACTTCGAGCATTTGAGCTTTTGTCTTCACGTCGTCAAACGGTGACCGCCCGGAAATCAACTCCAGAAAGACATAACCGAGACTGGCCAGGTCAGAGTTCAGTTCAAACTTCCCCGTTTCGATGACTTCCGGAGCGGCGTAACGCGGAGTCCAGGCCGGCTGAATACGTGGCCGAGCGATCTCGAAGGCAGAACCAAAATCGATCACCTTCGAACTGGCCGTTCTTTTGAGCATGATGTTCGAGGGCTTGATGTCTCCGTGAATAATTCTTGATCGGTGAAGTACGGCCAAACCTGCAAGGCACTCTCGCAAAACGTGCAGGGCGACTCCGGGCTTCAGTCTGGATTGAGTCGGGCCAGCCGTGACGACGACATCGTTGATGTGTACCCAGCGTTCACGCCCCGCAGCCACCGCAGCCGATCGCAACCGGTCCGGCTCCATCAGGTACTTCAGATCAAAACCATCGACCCATTCCATCACCATGATCTGAATTCCGCTGCTCTCGATGAAGTTGTGAACGTCCAGCAGATGATCCTGCTGAATGGATGCAATCTTCATCGCGATCTGAGCTGTCTGAGCCATCTCAGTCAGGTACGAATCCGTATCGGGGTAAAGCAACGGAGAAAACAGTTTCAACGCAACGCGCAGCGAAACGTCAAGCGATCCCAGCCGGTCGGCCAGAATTACGACGCTCTGCGACCCCGCCCCCAAACGTTCAAGAAAACGGTACTGAGCGGTCCAGTGAACGGCGCCTGCCTTCTGCAAAGATTCGTAGCGCATCGTGAGGGCACTGCCCGTCGGACGGAAATGCTGCGAGAAATCGCGTGTTGATGGGAAGGGATCGGGAGCAGAAGAAGCCATTGATCGAGTCGTTACGTGAAAGGAAGCGAGGGAGTTCCTGTTTGACAGCAGCCCCCAGCGGTCGCAGCCATCAGGACGGCGGAGTATAGCCGGGTAAGTCGACGTTTGAATTCGCGCCGCGAAAAGACTGAGCATCCTGCACCAGCTAATCCCGCGACTGCTGCTGGAACGTTCGCTGAGATCGCCTGGCGACTTCGCAGAAGACTCGAAATCTCAAAGGACCGTCCAGGAACTCAGGTCATCGCAAACTTCGATGTCGTCGTCCGGGATTGTCGCAATTTCAGAAGCGGTATTGTTCGCTTCTTTCTGGTCGGATTTGAAATGACCATTGACTGTCGCCAGCCACTCTTCGGACGGCAGGCCGTACGGACGAAACTTCTCAAGCGTGCCTGTTTCCTCAAGGTAGAGTAACGCTCGGTTTTGTCCGAGCCTTCCGGCAACCGGTGAATCAATCAGGTTACTCGAATCGGTCGCGCTCATCTGGAAGGCGACTCGCATTTCCAGTTCGCGCATCGTCTGGTTCGTCATCCATCGACTGGCGTTGTTGTAAGTGTCGGCCCAGACGAGGACATGAACTCCGACGCTCGGGCCTTCTTTCAGGATCTGGACGAACTGCTTTGCCGGACTCGCGACTTTGCTGCGGTCGGACGAAAAGTTGTACTCATCGTCACCCTTCCGAAGATCTCGGAAGCGGCCGAGGTTGTCGACGACAAAGAAGATTGGAGGATCAGTGGTCGACTTGCCACGAGACTCGACGGTCGCTGCCAGCTCGCCGACAAACTCCGCCGCGTCGTTGGGGCCGCCGACGCGGATGTCGTGCGGCAACTCTTTCGTCAGACTGCTCCAGAATTCGACGCTCGGAGCATCCGCCAGCTCGCCGTCCAGAATATAAAACTGCGCTGCGGAACAAACATTGTTCGCGTCACCGGCCTCCGATTCTTCTGGTCCGGCAACCGGATTCGGAATCTTCATGCTGGCAAACGAGAACGACTTCATGGCTTCCAGCGCGTCGACTGTTGAAGTTTCAGACGCACCGTCGTTAGCTGCTGATCCTAATTCGTCTGTCTCAAAGTCGTCGTCATCTTCAACCAGACCGACGGCATCGTCCGGTATGACTGGCGGAATTTGACCGATCGCAGCCAGCACGACCGACGACAGGATTCCACGAGCGCCGATCGGACTTTGCCCAACAACCAGCAGATTCGAGCCTGCAAGACGCCGAAACCCGATCGCGGTGTGAGGTTTAATGGCCACCGCTTCGCCCAGCCACGCTTCAACAATCGGCGTTGGCTCGACAACGCGGTTGGGAGCGAATAATGCAACCAGATCCTGATTGTTGGTCGGAATCGCCGGGACATTTCCTTCAAAGATGATGGGGGCGGTCGTTTCGATGTTTTGCGCATCGGTGAGATCCCGGACCCGTCCAAGATGTCCGTCGCGTTTGTCATCGTCGAGCCACGCGATCTGGAACGGGTGGTTTCCTTCCAGCAGCCCGTTCGCGTCGTTGTAGATGGCCTCGCCTGGTCGAGTCAGCAAACGAGCGGCGGTGTTATCTTCGCTGAGAATCAGATGAGCATCGGCCTCGCTGCACTGCAACGCGATCCGAACAGCAACCTGCCCCAGCGTGCTGCGGGCCAGCGAGTACGCTCCGCCCAACGTCTGTGAGCCCAGCATGACATGCATGCCGAACGCTCGACCCTGACGCACCAGACGATCCATCAGCAGCGCAGCCTGCTGCGAGATCCGATCGTCTTCGGTGAAGAACTCCTGAAACTCGTCGATCAGCAACATGATCCGCGGCATTCGCTCTGGATTGTTGTTACGGAATCCGGCGATGTCCTGCACGCTTCGTTCGCGGAACAGGTCGCCGCGTTCTTTCAGGATTCCGTCGAGGCGTTGCAGAACGCTGAGTCCAAATTCACGGTCGCTTTCAATGGCGATCACACGGGCGTGTGGCAACCGATTCGCCGCGTACGTCTTAAACTCGACCCCCTTCTTGAAGTCGATCAGGTAAAACTCAATCTCGTTCGGGCTGTAATGCAGCGCGAGATTCGTCACCAGAATGTGCATCAGCGTCGACTTGCCGGAACCAGTCTTACCGGCAATCAGAACGTGTTGTGACGTCCCTTTTCCCAGACGCATGTGCTGAAGTTTTGTTGCTCCTGCGCGGCCCAGCGGAACGTCCAGACCGTTGCGGCTGTCCTGCTGCCAGAGTTCTTTCGGAACAACTCGCTCGAAGGAAACTTCGACGCGTCGTGCGTCTTTTGAGGCGTCACCAACTCGCTTTACAAATCGACTGAACTCATCCGTTTCAGGCGGCTGGTGCAGCTCCAGCGGGAGCCAGACAACGTCTTCATCGTCAAAGGCGAACGCTCCATCGTTCCATGACAGACACGTCGCTTCGTAGGCCGCATCGACCAGGCTGAAGTTCGGCGGCATGGTCAACTGCGGATCGACGCTCAGCAGCGTGTAAACACCGCATCGAGGACCGCTCGACATGATACTTGTCAGACGTCTTGCCGCCTGTTCCGAAAAGCTCGACGGGAAGCCGGCGATCACCAGAATGTGGTACGGCTCGGCGACTTCGCCAGCGAACTCGTTGTACTCTTCGATCGTCTTGAATTCGTTGCGAAGGTACGTCTGAAAAACCGTTTCCATGTGCTCGGTCAGGTCAGTCAGCCGCTGCTCGATGTGCGTTGCTTCGGTCCAGATTCGGCTTGTCACAAGCAGCTCGTCGTAATCGACAAGGTGCATGAAGGCTGAAAAGTTTTCACCCAGCCCGATCGGATCGATGATCGTGAAACGAACTTTTCCCGGCGGCAATGTGGCCAGCAGACGGAGCATCACGACCTGCAGCAGATCGACCGATGCCTCACGGGCTTCGCCACCGCTCGCTCTAAGCAACAGCGAAGCTTTGTCGGGAAACGGCAACATGGCCGGAATTGAGAACTCGCTGACTTCCGGGACGAGCCGGTCATCTTCCGGCATACCAGATTCGATGTCGTCGAGACGCAGTTTGAAATCGCCGAGCCGAACGCCGCCGGGGATCGACGTCGCTGGAGCCCAGTTGCCGAACGCCAGGTCAGGCCAGCGTTGCGAAATTTTTGCCGCGTCGGCGTTCATCCGATCCGCAGTGGCACGCACGGAGTCAACGACGCCATGCCATGACCGCGACATGTTCTGCCAGTCGAAATCGTATCGCTGCTGAATTGCGGCTCCGCGACGCTGACTTTCTTCACTGATCTTCTTCGTGTCCCATTCGAATCGTGCTTTGAGCTTGTCGAGTTTTTGCGGGAACTCGTCGTGAGCCAGCTGCAATCGTTCGTCGCGCTCACGAGTTAATCGTTCCATCAGAGACGGGTATCGATCGTTTGCCTGCTTGAGCAGCTCGGCGCGGCGTTGCTGATGAGCGTTCATTTCTCGATCAAACTTCTCCTGCGCCATTCGCAACCGTGAATCCCGTTGTTCAACGAGCGAGGTGAACCATTCGTCGAACTCCTTCTTCCGACGCTTGAATTCGCGAGCAGAAAGTCTTGTCCATTGGTGACGGGCAGCCTGTAAGTCGACGATCTGCTGAGCCAGTTTCTCGTATCCGGAATCGGCACCGCTCCGAGCGATAGCAAACAGGATTCCCTGAATGGCCAATGTTAGAACAACTGAGCTGCCGCCAAGAATCGCCAGCCATTCCTGCGTCGGCGGCGTTGTTTTGAAACCAAGCATTGCGGGGTCAACCGCGAACCACGTTGTAGCCGTCAGCCCACCAGCAATGACCGCAAAGAAGATCAGCGGCAACAGACCGGCAAACAGAAGCGGTAACTTCTGACGGTTCAATCGTGTTGCCTGAGTACGCGATTGATTGGCTCGCTCTTCGAACAGCTCAACCAAACCGTCGAGCGACGACGGCAACGGGCCAGGAGCGACCGGATCCGGTTCTGTCCACATGCGGCGTTTTTTCAACGTCGCGATGGTGGCTTCGTGAATCGCGTCAAGTTGCGTTGTCTCGCTTTCAAGGTGCTCGCGAGATCGTTCGACGTTGTGCTCAAACTGCTCGAACTGTTGCTTGGGTGACCCGCCTGCGTTCTCGTCGAAATACGACACGACCATCCAGCGAGTTTCTTCGAACTCCTTGCGAATCTGGTCGGCGATCTCTTCGTAATCGTCGTTCGCGGCTCGAAGTGCTTCGTCATACTCTTCGGATGCTGCTGAGTAGTGCCCCTGAAAATGAAGCCCGGCCTCGGCACAAACGGAATCGTATTCAGACTGCAGGGCCTTTCGCTCGGCTTCGTAAATTGCCTTCCGTGCTTCAGCTTCAGCCTGGAAGCGGCTCTCTTCTTCGGCCAATTCATTCTTCAGTCGTTGCGCAAGGCCAAGCTCGCCATCAACTCGCTGGGCAATCCCGTCGAACAATGACTGAATCAGATTTTGAACTCGCTTCGCAGCGGCATCACCCGGCACTTTGATCACCTCTTGCTGCCGGTCATCAATGGAAAGTCGACCAGACACTACGCACTCCGAATTCGCGGCGTTCTCGGAATACCGCATGCCAAATATCGAGGCGTTGAGTGTATCTGGTGCAGAATCTGACAGCATCTGAGATGCGGCCACTTCGTCATATTCCGTTGAGTCGTTAATCGGGTCAGCTTCGCTATGCAGAGTTGTCATGATGTTTCGAATTCTCCGAGCATTAATGACAGCAGAAGCGTTTGGCCGTTTTTCACGGCCACTGCGAGCGATGCTGCCACGCGACCTAAAAGATTTCTCGGTCTTCCTGGCAGTCCCGTTCGGCTTCGTGCAGTGTCTCAGCCATCCGATTCACCGCGTCGAGTGACAGTTTCACCGTTAACGCCAGCGGCATCAGATACTCTTCTTCGAACTTCCGAGCGTTGTCATCGTTCCATTTCTCCTGTGCCGCCATCCAGGCTTCCTGCAGGTTTTCCAATGACGAATGAACCTTCGCCGCCGGAGAACCCAGATCGATCATCCCCATCGTGTTACCCTTCTCGCCGCTTGCTTAGAACTGCGACGTACTGAAGCCAGTGTCTGTATGCCAGGTTGGAGAACGAGAATCAGCGTCTCCAATCAACAGAATTCGAAATCGCCAGCCAGAGTACGAGGTCGATTCCGACAGGATTGTGAATTCCGCGTTCTTTGTGTCGATCTTTGTGGTGATTAACCGACGCAATGAAAGTTCGCAGCCAACAGAACGTGACGGGCGAACTTCGTTACTGTGATGCGCGATCGTGCGGAAAGAGTCGACGTATCACTGTGAGAATTGCCGGCAGGGTGACGAGCGAGACGAACAGGCAACTGCCGACTCCGATAACGAGGACCAGGCCGACGCTGTAGAGACCTCGGTGGGCAGCAATCATCATGCTGCCAAAGCCGATCATCGACGTCAGCGAGGTCAGCACGATCGCGTTCATCGTGCTGGGCGATAATCGGTAGCCGTCGCACTGAGAATGGAAGTCGTGCAGAACGTGGACGCCGTCGTCGACTCCGATGCCGAGAATCAACGGCAGCAGAATCAGGTTCGCCGGGTTAAAGCTGATACCCAGTATCGACAACGCTCCGTACGAAAGCAGACCGCCCAGCAGCGGCGGAACAAGAGCAAGGACTGTGAATACGACGCTGCGGAAATTCAGCACGGCCGAGATGGACACCATCAGCGACATGAATGAGCCGAGCAGAACCCACCAGTTGACGTTATCAGTTCTCGAATACTGAGCAGCGGCGACGCAGCTGGTGATGATAATCGACGGGAGCGTTGTCCTCAGCGCTCCGTCTGGTCCCAGGAAGTTGATCAGCAGGACGATCGTGATGACGACAATCGCGTAAACCGCCGCGTGCTGATAACTCTGCATGATCTGTTGCGATGCTTCGTAGTTCTGCAGCGGCGTGCCGGTCACTTCGGGGTCGACCGTCCGCACGTCATTTACGAATACTCGCAGCGGGTCGATGTCCCAGATTGGCTTCTTCGGGTAAACCTGCAACAGCCATCGACCGTCGCTGCTGACAAATCTCGACGCCAATGCAGCGGGCAGGTCTTTGATAGTGACAGGTTCAGGATCGGCGGACTCGGCCAGCAAAGTCATCTGAGCCAGCAGAGATGCTGTCAGTCGCTGCTGATACTCGGACA
>JADHNX010000175.1 GCA_016779365.1 Planctomycetaceae bacterium | reverse complement strand
CCTGGAATCTCTCGACGAGAACCCTTGATTGATTGGAAATCGAAAATGCAACAGTCGCGGCGAAACTTTCTGTCCCGATCCGCAGCCGCGATGTCATCAGCTGTGTCGAGCACACTGCTTCCGTTCAACGGTGTTGACGCAAACGACGGACAGGCCGGGTCGAGAATGCTCCTTGGGTTCAGCACGTACGGAGCCAAAACACTCAGAACAGAAACGACGATCGACCTGATCGCCAACACTGGCTACGACTCGGTCGAGATCACCGTCTGGCCGGACTGGGACGCGGCTCCGGGCAACATGCCGCCAGATCGTCGGTCGCAGATTCGGAAGCAACTGCGAGATTCAGGCCTGGTCCTGACCTCTTTAATGGAGCATCTTTCCCCCGAGGCCGACGACGCCCGGCATAAGTCGTCACTCGAACGCCTGAAGTCGGTTTTCCAACTGGCGAACGACCTCGCGCCGGACCGACGCCCCGTCGTTCAGACGGTGCTGGGAAGCGGAAACTGGGACGACAAAAAATCGCTGTTTGTCGACCGGGTCGGCGACTGGGTGACGCTTGGCAAATCGCACGGAGTGGTAACCTGCGTGAAGCCTCATCGCGGCGGCGGCATGTCGAAACCTTCCGAAGCCGTCTGGCTGATCAATCAGATCGGCGATGCTCACTGGCTGAAAATGGTCTACGACTTCAGCCACTACGCCTTTCGAAACATCCCTCTGGTCGACTCAATTCAGCAATCGCTGCCGCACATCGGGCACGTGGCGGTGAAGGATGCCGTTCAGACGGCACCAAAGGATGGTCAGAAATCTCGCGTCGAGTTTCAGCTTCCAGGTGAGGCCGGCACGATCGACTTCGTCACGATTCTGCAAACCCTGCACAAGGGCGGCTACGCTGGCGACATCTCGTGCGAGGTCAGCGGCATGGTTTCCAGCAAACCGGGCTACGACCCGGTCGCGGCTCTGAAAACCTGCTACTCAAACATGTCGAAAGCCTTCAACAATGCCGGCATCAAGCGATCGTAAACCCGCCCGTGCAAGGCATGCTTAACGGCGCCGCCTCAGAACGATGAAGTAACCATCGGTGCGATCCTCCAGAAGTTCCCACTTCTCCGGTTCCGTCTGTAGTTCTCGCACCTGGTCGGGGCTCTTGATGTCGCTGTAGTAGTGCTGCGTGTCGATCACGATGAAGTCGGTGTCATCGGGCACCTGATTCTCGTAACCAGCGACTCTTCGCAAATAGTGACTGTAGTCGTAAGACCGTTCGTGATGCGTGAATCTCGGATGGACGAAGTCCGTCGACGCGACGCGAGCATCCGGCGGGATCTGCTCAAACACTGCGGCAAACTTCTCGGCACGTTCTGCAGGAACGTAAAGCTTCTCCCAGTAGAAGAACGACCCCGAGTCCCAGAACTTCACACTCAGCGGCGAAATCCCAACGACAACTCCGACCGTGCCACACAGCGCGAGCACAAACCCTGGAACGAACAATCGATCGGCACTGAGGAACCGATCAGCCAGCAGTCTCAGCCGGCTGCTCGAATCGCGACGGAACCAGTGCAGCGAGTGAGCCGCCGCCCAGAACAACGCCGCCACCACCGGAGCATGAAAATGGTGATGCGGCTGAGGGTCGCTTTTCACAATTTCGTTCAGACAAAGCAGCCCCAGAATCGGCACAGCAACGCTGAAGCGGGCAGGTGACAACAGCGGCAGAAACGCCAGCGGCAGCAGCAGTCCCAGCAGATAACTGATCGACGAAACGGTGACGAGTTCCTCGATCAGCAACCCCGGCTGAGTCAGCATGTTGATGGCGATTTCGCCCAAAGAGTCGCCGAACTTTGCGAAATAGCGGGCGTAATGAACCTCGGCCCCGTCGCGAAACCACGGAATCAGAACGCGTGTCGTCAGCAGCAGATATCCGACGGAAGCAACCAACAGCCCTGCTCCATACTGAACCGCCAGCTTTTTTGACGTCAGAAAATCCGCCAGCAGACCTTCGCGATTCGCCGTCGCTTCGCATTTTTTGAGAAACGGCTGCACGAGCACCCAGCAACCAAGCGGCGCGAGAATCAAAGCGAAATCCTCTTTCGCCAGCAGCGCGACGACAAACAGAGTGACTGCCGTCTTGATGCGACCTCGTTCGAGCTGATCCAGCGCAAACAACATCGCGGTCAGACCAAAACAGATTGGACGAAACGTCTTCAGGTCGATGGCAATGTCGAGAAACTGCAACGGCGAATACAACAGGTAAGCGATCGCGAGACACGTTGCCGCACCGTTCGATCCTGACCAGCGACGAGCCATCCAGAAAACGGGAATCGCTCCGGCAGCCAGCACCAGACTTTCAAAAAGTTCCAGTAGCAGGTGCGACGACCAGATTGCGTAAAGCGGCAGCAGTCCCAGATGGATGACCTGAATGTGTTCTCCCAGAAACAATCCAGGGTCCAGGTAACTGCGAAAACCCTTCCCGTGCAGAACGTTCCACAGATGCTCTTCGTACATGACGGAGTCGCCGTGCGGAACCAGCAGGCCGCGGAACAACTGCCAGTTCATCGTCGTAAAAACAACGACGTACGCAGACACGGCCACCAGTAATAACTTCGAAACGGTGTACCGTGAGACGGGTGCAGCACCGACGTTGGCGTGCGACGCAGAACTCTCGCCGACTGTTTCGCTGGTTGCCCCACACAACGGCACGACCAGCGAAGCACTCCAGCCAGCCACCGACACCGCCAGGACGTAGTGATACAAGGCGGTCATCATGACCATGGTCGTTTCGAAGCCGCCGGTGAAAACAAGAATCCGAACCATCTCCCAAAGCCACGGCAGCAACCACCAGCGCCAGCCCGAAACAGCAACACGACATATTTGCCCGGCCAGTGAAAATGTGCTGCCGCTCTGTGTCGACTTTCGCCAGACCGCTGTGGCAGCGGCGAACCCAGTTAACGCAACGCCTGAAACAATCAGCAGCAGCATCAACAGCGACAGAAATGGGACGTCACACACCGCAGACTGATCAACCGAATTGACCAGAATCTTTCCGCCGAGCACGTCGACAAGTTGGCTCCACAACGGACGGCTGAACAATCGAGTTGCAGTCACGTCGCTGCCCAGAACACTCTGCAGCGCGAAAGCCTGAGCAATGCAACCCAGCAGGACCATCCCGACGGCCCTGGGCCAGTGGTCAGCGGGGGAAGAGACCTGTATTCTCTCCCGCTTCGCTGAATCAGTTTTTGAATCGTTCTTTCGACTGGCCACAGTTCGATGATTCCGCTGTTGTGAAGTTGCGAGACGTCGTTCCCCGTCTGATGTTCAGAGGCGTTGCAAACGCGTCCTTTGTCATCAACAGCCCGCAGAATGAGACGATCAGAAATAGGCCTCGAAGTCGGCGATCAACGGGCGAGGCAGGATAGTCTCGCAGAAGCAACGAATCCATGAGCGACGATGGTCCGCACCGTCGAGTTTCAACTTTGAGGACGACTGACATGTCAGATTTGAAAAAGTACATCCGGGACATCGCCGACTTCCCGAAGCCAGGCATCAATTTTCGCGACATCACTCCCCTGCTCGCCAACCCGGACGCGTTTCGAGAAGTCATTCGTCAACTCGCCGACAAATATCGCGACGCTGGCATCACGGCAATCTGCGCGGCGGAAGCTCGCGGATTTATTTTCGCCACGCCACTGGCTCTCGAATTGAACGCCGCGTTTGTCCCGATTCGCAAACCGGGCAAGCTGCCGTTCGACACCAAAGCATTTCACTACGAACTCGAATACGGCACCGACACCCTGGAGATGCACACTGACGCGGTGAAAGCTGGCGACCGGGTTCTGCTGATTGACGACCTGCTGGCAACCGGCGGAACAATGGGAGCGTGCGTCAAACTGTGCGAACACGCGGGCGCGGAAGTCGTCGGCTGTGCGTTTCTGATCGAGCTGACATTCATCGGAGGCCGTGAAAAGCTGGCTCCCACAGAATGCTTCAGCCTGATCACTTATGACAGCTGAAGAATTGACTGAAACAATGTCGCTGATTACGAAAAATCATTCACGAGAGCCGACAACAACGAATTCTATCGGAGAGCGACGATGAACGAGACGCCCCTGACGATCGAAGGAGCAGTCCAGCACCCGGTAAAGTTCACTCGCGAGCAACTGGCTGCACTGCCTTCTGCCGGGCGGGTTTCTGACGTCAGCAGCATCGAACCTCGTCGTCAGGGCGAGGCCATACGCCTCAGTTTTCTGCTTGAAAAAGTTCAGCCCGACGACACAGCAACGCACGTCACGCTTCAATCAGCGGACGGATTTTGTGCCAGTATTCCTTTGGCAGACGTCCGCGAGACGGGGTTGATCATCTTCCAGCTTGATGATCAGTGTTTGCCAGTTTCGGCCGGTGGACCGTTCAGGTTTCTGATCCCCAACGCCGCCGAATGCCGCACCGCTGAATTAGATGCCTGCGCGAATGTAAAGAGTCTGGCCCGCATCGAGCTGACGGTCGGCCAGGGTGTTGATACCCGGTACAGCGACAAGCTCGCTTGAACAGTCCACAGCGGCGGTCTCGACGCAACGATGACATCGGTCCGCTCAGCTGGTCAGCAACGCATGACTCGACCGTCGCCTGAGAATGTACGAGACGACGATCCACAAAATGGACACGAGGCCAAGGATGAAGCCGGCGCCGCTCCCTTTCAGACAAAGCCACCAGATCAGCCCCAGAACGAACCAGCAGAATTCCGGCTTCTTCGCGATGCGATCGCCCGTTTCAAGCCCCAGCAGCAGAATAAGCACGGGAACGGTCACAATGACGATCAGAATGCTGCCGAGAATTCGGTCGACTTGCGTATCGACCACCCAGAATTCCACTTGAGCACCCTCTGTTTTTTTGACAACCACGCTGCCGTTGCCCGTACTTCCGTCCTGAGACGAAAGCAGCAGGTCAACCGAAGTTCTGCCAGGTTTCCCTTCGCTTGCCGGATCCGCCGTTTCCATCGCAAGAAACTCTGCGATCTGTCGCGCCGCTTCAAACGTCGCCGAATTGGGCGAACGTCGCCGAGCAACTTCCAGCCAGCGATCGGCAAGCTGAACAGCATCCTGACCGTTGTTCTGCCGGAATCGGTCCGTCGAAATCAGGTTAATCCTGCGTGTGGGCTTTGCGACGACAAATGATCGAACCGGTCCGGCATCAAGCAGTTGAGGAGTCGGCATCTCCCGTCGTTGAATTTTCATAGCCGAATCATTCAGCGACATGTTCCAAAGTATTTCAACATTGCGCATCGAGCTTTGCCCGACGAGTGGCAGATGCAGATTTCCGTCGACCGGCGGCAGGACGTTCTCAACCTGGCCGTCAATCCGGACCGAAATCAATCGCGCTCCTCGCGGCCATTCCATTGAAACCTGCGAGGCGTCTGTCTGGAGAAGGATGCTTGTTCTTGCCACTCCATTCTGCCGCACACCTGGGCGAATCGTATGAACTGCTAACGACGGCAGTTTCTCGAACTCAGGTGACGATGCCAGCCGTGATATTCTGGTGGTCTCCGTCCATGCGACGAATTCGTCAGAACCAGTGGCCAGGCGCGGCTCAAACTCTCCGACTCGACTTTCCGCAAGATCACTCGCCACCTCATTCGGAATAATTTCCCAGTCGTCCATTCCCTGCGAGAGAGCCACAACAGCACGTTGCTGTTCGACACCAACCACAAATGGAGGCGACAAGCGAATCGCCGCTCCATCCTGAGGACTGAAAATGGCGGTCAACGCAATTTCAACTCGCGCGGGAACCGGTCTCGGAAGTTTTACATTGATTGACTTCTGATCGCTCGCCACTTCCACAATGGCACCTGTTCCCTCTATCGCCGGTGTGACTGCAAGTTTGCCAGTCGCCCACCCAGGCAACTCGATCGTCACCATTCGTCGCGACAGTGCATGCAGGTGAACGGTTGCCGAAACATAACAGTCTCCGGCCTCGTCCGACGTCACATCAGCGACGACCCAGGCCGTGGGAGTTACCGGAATCCGCGCAACTGAAATACTGGCAGCCAACTCTGGACGCAAGCGGAATCGCCCGATGAATTCGCCAGTGTCACTCGTTGGCGTTGATGTTGTTGCTGCTGCTGTTGATGAGTTTTCGCCAATGGCCTCTGCACCTTCCACGGCGACCTGAAGTTGTCGCGACCTGTAAATCAGCAGTGTTGAGTCTGCGATTTCTCCGATGATCGGTTTCAGGCGAGGCACCTTCACCAGCCCGCTGGCGTTGAGCTTCTGCTGTCCGGTGATCGTAATATTCTGCACACCCGATCGACGATTACGCAGATGAAGCGTCAATAATCCATTCTCATGTTCCCAATGGCTCAGTCGATCAACGTCGTCTTCCACAACGTCTACCGAATCAACACGAAACGCATCGTCGAGCAGAAATTCATGCGTGAATGCGGGCACTACTGCGGTATCCACTTCAGCGGAAACCGTCCATTGAACTCCAGCCTGCTGGACCCGTGCGATTTGACTGACTCGCGTCGTGCGTTCCGACCGTGACGGGACGATTGCAGGATCCACAACCATTCCGTCTGACACTTTGATCGTGATCAATGGAAGTCGTGGCCGAGCACTTTCAGGCCAGGCTTCGATAAACGAAGTTCCATTGGTCTCGGGTTTCGAAGTTAGACTCTGCAACTCCGGCAGGAACTGGAATCCTGCTTCGGGAGTCAGCCCGGCAATGTGAGACCTGACAGTTAACGGCGCATCCGCCTGGTCAGGCACGACAGGACTGGCCCACAAGAACTTCGAACCGGTCGTGACTTCAGGCTGAACGTGTCGCCATTTGAATTCAAAGTCGAATGTCTCAGTCAGCGGCGGATCGAATTCGCATGTGAGGATCACTTGCCCCGCTTCGCGACGCAGTTCCTTGTCAACAAGATTTCTCGTACGGAACTGACCAAGATCCACCTGAGAATACTCTGGCAGCTTCCACTGAATCAGCCGCACATCCTGCCCTTCGACGAAATACTTCGCGAGAGTGCGACATTCCATCCAGTTGGGATGCACATCAATCGACGACCTCATTTCAACCGTTGGCTGCTCCATTGACTTCGAAAGTTCAACCGACGGGCTAACGACATCGGCGGAAACCTGCTGCCAGCTGATCGTCAATTCGTCTTCAGGTCCGAAGACAAACTCAGTGGCAGACTGCGGATTCAGCGGGGATGCATCAAATGAACTTCCGACGTAAACCGCCGCCGGTTGCCGACTGAACGACATTGATACGCGGGAATTCGAAATCGCCGGGATAGGTAGCGAAATCCTCGAAAATGACGACGATCGTTGAGTCAGCGGTCTGAGTCGCAAGACAACGGTGTGCTGACGCCACACATCTACTGACTCGGGAACTGGCGGTGGCTCGGGCCTCTGCCCTGGCTCAATCATGGTGGCTTCACTCAACGCGTCGGGCAGCGGAACTCGAAGTCTTGAACCATCGGCACTCGGCAGTACGGCAACCGGCCTGCCGTCAACGGTGCATTCCGCCTGGCCAGTCAGAAACCTGGCGGATATTGGAATTTCCGCTTCCCTGACGGTGTCATCGGGCAACGCGACCACAATTGAAGCGACAATTTCAGCGCGACCCGACTCCGTTATATTGACCGCCCAATGCGACCGCGTCAGCAGCATCTCAGGCGGCGCATCGGTGTTGCTGGCTGAACGTTCTGAAAGCTTCTCGAAGTCGCCGCTTCGAATATAAACAAACCGTGGTTCCTCATGGGATTGAAATGGCGAACCGACATACGGCACCAGGACATCGATGTCGGAAGCTCGACCGGGCACCTTCTGCTGAGCCGCAACCGAACCGGCCAGACAAGTTGCTGCGACGATCAGCAACCCGGTCACAACACGCCGAGTGATCGTCGACGCCATGCTGACCTGCACCGCGTGCGGTGTGTTTGCGCGGACAGGCCGTACAAAACTTCTGGGCACAAGCGTCGCAAGAATGCTCCCCAATGCCGCCGCTCCAACAAGCTCCGCATAGGCTCCGGGAACGAGCGTCACTGACGCGACGCAACCACTCAACCAGACCAGTGCAATGCGACTGCGATAGCGAGCCGCAACAACTCGCAGCAGAACACCGACAAGCGAACTAAGCGTCAGGACAAACCACGAAAGAGCATGTAAGCGGGAATGGTCACAAATATGGACGGTCAACGAATCCGGCAAACCCGCGGCTGAAGCAGAAAACGTTCGCCATTCAGTTCCAGGGGGCTGAGTTCGCTGGCCAGTGTCCGAAGTTCGGCCTCGGAAGAACCGCATCCACGAACCCACTCCCAGAGGACTGAAGACCTGAGCCGAACGGTTGCGGGCGAGTGGTCCAAAACACCAACTGAGCCAGTTAGCTGACCGTGAATCTTCATCCGGAGTCAATTCAGAGGAGAACGAAACTACCGAAAACTGGTTGCGAAGACGGACGCGCCAGTCAAACTGGACGACCGTGGCATTCGATTCAGGAATGCGGCAACGATACGTTTCCCGCAAATAGACATCCTGAGAAGGCAGCGTGTATCTGATAGCCAGTTCGTCTCCCGCACTGACAAACGTCAGCGGAATAAACCATCCATCGTCATCCTGAACCGGTGCAACTTTCTGGCCACGCCACGTCACTGCCAACAGTTCCGCCACCTCTGGCAAACGAAAACGGAACGGAGCTGA
>JADHNX010000174.1 GCA_016779365.1 Planctomycetaceae bacterium | reverse complement strand
CAAAAATCGATGGCTCAATGGATGGCGGACCACGGTTGGGATTCCAAACATCTACGATGGTACGTCGAATACGCGTGCCGAGACGACTACGGCTTGAGCATCGACCAAACGAGTGCGTGGGCGGGGATCTTTTACTTTGCCGCGCGAGTCAGCAAACCGGGCCAGGAGTCGCAATCTTTTATTACGTGGCCGGAGGGCAACGGTCGACTCGTCGCTCACCTGCGTGAATTCGTTGCCGATCACATTCTGACCGGGCATGCGGTGTCGCAGGTTTTTCCAGCCGCGAACGACGATGCCGATGCGTCAAAATCCGAGTTGGCCCGCGTCGTCGCATTTCGTACTTCGAAGGAGGCTCTACCTGAAGTGCGAGGCTGGAAGGCTCGACATGTCATCTTCGCGGCGCCACCGTTTCTGACACCGCACCTGATTTCCGGCTATCGCGAATCCGGCCCGGCCAGCATCAAAGACTTCGAATTTGGAAGCTGGCTGGTCGCAAATCTGCATCTGGATGACCGACCGCCAGACAATGGTTTAGTCATGAGCTGGGACAATGTGATTTACGACAGCCCATCGCTGGGCTACGTCACGGCCACTCATCAGCGAGGTCTCGATCGAGGCCCGACCGTCCTCACGTATTACTATCCGCTTTGCGATGCCTCACCCAATGTCGCGCGCGAGCGATTGCTCAGCCTGTCCTGGGAAGAGTGGGCCGACGTTGTACTTTCCGACCTCGAACGAGTTCACCCTGAAATCCGCAACCTGACTCAACGACTTGACATCATGCGGTGGGGACACGCGATGATCCGCCCGACTCCCGGCTTCATCAGCGGCCCCGCTCGATTGGAATGTTCTCGAACATTTGGCAACGTCCAATTTGCCCACAGCGCTCTGAGTGGAATTCCACTGTTCGAAGAAGCCTTTTACCACGGCAACAAAGCCGCGTCCGAGATTCTGGAGTCGCTCAATGTTTGAGCACGAACAGCCTGAGCACAAACTGCCTGATAATCAGCAGTCATCACGCACCGTGTTGCTGATGATTGAGCACGCCGCTCGCTCCGGATCGTGGAACATGGCGACGGACGAGTACCTGCTCGAAGCCGCTCTTTCAGACAAACTCAAGGCCGTCCGCATGTACCGCTGGGCGGAGCCGACCGTTTCGCTCGGCTACTTTCAGGACTCGCATGACCCCGCACTTTCCACAACGTTTCAGAATCTCGCTGCGGTCAGACGTCTTTCAGGCGGCGGCGCAATTCTCCATCACCACGAACTGACTTACTCATTCGTGCTTCCCGCCGATGATCCACTGACCCGCGAACCGACGGAACTCTACAGCCAGGTTCACACCGCCATTATCGCCGTTCTGCGAACCTTCGGTGCGGAGTGCTCGATGCGGGGCGAAAACGACGCGAAGCCGGACGAACCGTTTCTCTGTTTCGTCCGAGGCGACCGACACGACATTCACTGCAGCGGGCACAAGGTTGTCGGCAGTGCTCAGCGACGTCGCAAGGGAGCGGTTCTCCAGCATGGAAGTATTCTGCTGGAACACTCGCCGCACGCGCCGCAGATTCCAGGACTTCGTAATCTGCCGAACGGACTTCGCAGTAAGCCAGCGTCGTCGTCCCAGCTTGATCAGCTCGAACATCGACTGGGTATCGCCATCGCCGAAACACTGGGAGCTGTGCAACGAATCGACCATTGGCCTGACCGAACGACGAACCGCATCGCCGAACTCGAAACCTCGCGGTATCGTTCGCTCGATCGAAATCGGTAGGTTAGGCATCGCCCACCAGAAATTGATCTTTGGTGGGCGGTGCTCACCCTACTTGGGCGAATATCCTGTGAAACTGTCCGTCATCATTCCGGCCTTGAACGAAGCTGACTCGATCAAACGAGCGGTTGAAACGTCGCTGGCTTTGTCGCCTCACGAGGTCATCGTTGCCGACGGAGGCAGCACCGACGACACCGTCGCCATTGCACGGCGGCTCGACTGTCGAGTGGTCGAATGCCGGCGCGGGCGAGCCGTCCAACAGAATGCTGGAGCGGCAGTTTCCACTGGTGACGTTCTGCTTTTCCTTCACGCCGACGCGTGGCTGGTTCCTGAGGCAAGACAGCAGATCGAGCGAACGCTGGCGTCGCCAAAAATTCCGGGCGGAGCGTTTCAGCATCGGATCAACGCGAAAGGATTGCTGTTTCGGCTCGTGGAAGCGGGCGACTCTTTGAGAGTCTGCTCCACCCGTATCGCGTACGGAGATCAGGGAATCTTCCTTAGACGCGAAGTCTTCGAAGCACTCGGCGGGTTCCCGAAAGTTCGACTGATGGAAGACGTGCGGATGATGAAATCGTTGCGTGAGTACGGTCGACTGGCCCTGTTGCCGGGACCTCTGCACGTCAGCGCACGGCGATGGAAGAAACACGGCGCCATCCGACAAACCATCCGAAACTGGTGCCTGCTGACCGCCGAACATCTCGGCATCCACCCCGACCGGCTCGCGAATTTTTACATCCCGCACAGCCATCCGGTTAAACAGCCTCGCAAATAGTGCCGATTCTACGTTTTTTTCGGGGCAATCCGGATCTCGGGGTTATTCCGGCTGGAGAATCTGCCGATCACAGTGAAAGCCACTTTGTGGCCGAGCCTGCGCCGTTCGTGCAGCTCGAATCGACGACCGGGCGCCGGAGAGATCCAATGTTTCTGAGATGGCTGAAAGACTCCACCAGTACCGTGATTGGAATGTCGGCCTCTCGCCAACTGCGGTTCGCAGGTCTGCTTCCCGGCGTGACGGCGACGGCGTTGTCCTGTGCGTCAGCCATCGCCCAGGACAGCGACTATCCAATCAGTGATTTCCAGAAGCAACGTGCCAACGCAGCCTCGTTCATCCCGATAAGTTTTGCTGTCGAGTCGAAGGATGAATCTCCGACCCAAAACGTTCCCGTCCCGCCAGCGTCCGACGGCCACGACACACCCGATCATCCAGCGAACGATCACGGCAGCCACAACACGCCCGGACATCTCCACCTGAGCGACCACGACGGACATGAAACCTCGCATGGAGGACATGGCGGTTCAGGACACGGTGACCCGGGACACGGCGACAGTCATCACCTCGAAATTCCACCGATGATCGGCAGCTTCTCACGAGGCCCTGGCAGTGGTCGGCTCATGTTTCCGATCGATCGGCTGATCGTTGTGCCAAAAGACCTTCCTTTGCCAGCTCTGGGCGCGGGGGGCGCTCCGATCACTTTCAGCGGAGCCGGACCAGTTAACATCAACCGGCCCGGTACTGTTTCAACAGTTGGGGGACTGCAGACTCTCTTTCGGCAGAAACTCAGATTGCCGCCTCAGACCGTCGTCGGAACCATCGCCGATGCCGCCACATTTACGACCACTCAGACGCTTGATGAGGTGAACGCAGCCTTCGCCGCCACAATGCAACCTTACGACGTCGTCGGCGTTCAACCGCCGCCTGGAACCTACAACACCGCCGTCGACATCGCCTTTCAAGCAGCCAACACACTCAACGGCCAGACTGTTTTTGACCCGACGACCAGTGGAGTCATCCGGTCTGGACGCACCGAGTCCGTTGCTCCGCTGAATCAACCATTAGCACCTGGCGACATGCTCGATGCTTTTTACGCGTTCGACTACGTCGTCAATTTGCCGATCCCCAGCCCCAGCGCTGACGGACTGCTCGGACGCTCAAGCATCGGTGCCAACACACGCGCTGTCCCCACCGACCGGCTGTACTTTGACTACTCGCTCATTAAGAACGGAGTTCCATTCAGCCGGACCGAGAACTTCGATCGTTACACGTTCGGCATCGAAAAAACCGTCGGCGAGGGCGACTTCTCGGTGGAACTCCGAGTCCCCTTCGCTGCGTCGATGGATAACCTGCTCATCCTCGAAAATGGCCAGGGAGCGTCAGATGTCAAAACTGGCAACGCCCTGGTGATTCTCAAGCACGAACTCGCCTCGAACGAGCAGATGATAATTTCCGGTGGACTTGGAATTTCAATTCCAACAGGGAGCGATATCGAGGTTGACAATGCCGCCGGCAAACCTCTGATCCGACTGGTAAACGAAGCGACCCACATGAAACCATTCCTGGCAATGGCTTTCGTGCCGGACCAGCATTTTTTCATGCAGAGCTTCATCGAGTATGACCTGCCCGCTGGCCGGAACGGCGCTGAAGTCAACCTCGACGGAATGGGCCTGCAACAGGTCGGTCGATTCCGCGACGCCTCGCACCTGTTGTGGGACGTCTCTGCCGGCTACTGGTCTGAAGCTGACGACGAAAGCATGATTCGCCGCTGGGCACCGGTCATGGAATTCCATTTTGATAAAGGCTTCAGCGACGGATCACAGGTACGCGGCAACAGCTATCGACTGTTTGACATTTCACAGGACCGCGAAGCTGCCAATATCCTCGCCGGAGTCACTCTTGACCTTCACGAGGGCCGGTATTTTTCTTTCGGATACGGCACCGGCGTCGGTGGAAACAGCAGCTCATCGGACGGCGAATTCCGAGCCACTCTGAACTGGCCGTTCGATTTCAAATAGGGTTGCGAATACCTGAGCGAACCAGCCCTGGCTGGATATCCAGGTTTTACGAACACCCTTGTGGCAACCCGCACCGTCCAGTGAGTTTCCGCCTTGGCTCAGCAAGAAGACAGCTCGATTCAGCATTTCGACGGTCTGGCCAGTTGGCAGCCGTCTCGAAATCCGCTGTTCCGAGTGCCCGATCTGCAGCCTGAGGACACAGAAGCATCGTTTCTGGCCCGAATCAGAGCCCACAAACTTAGTGCATATACATGGATGGCCATTCTGATGCTGCTGATCGCGGCACCGGCGTCGGCTTTTAATTACTACATTGAAGATCGCCTGACACTCTCAGGAATCCTGTTCGGTACAGCGCTGATTTTGTTTGTCGCCATTGAATCAGCAGTCCGATGGCCCGGCTTTGAGCGACAATCCAACCTTGCCGCGCTCGTGCTTACGGTTTCATTTCTAATGCCCGCATCAGCAGGCATTATTTATGAAAGCGAACAGGGGCCAGGCATCGGCCTGGTAATTGTCTTTCTGGCAAGCAGCACCTATTGCCTTTCCATTCGCTGGTTCTTTCTTCACTTTCTGGCGTTTGTTGTCACCTGGCTGACGACATGGCATCTGGCTGGCCTGACGATGAGGCCCGACGCTTTCCTCGCATGTTTTGCCATCGCGCCAATGGCTGCATTCATCATGTGTGCAACACATGTGGAAAATCTCCGCCGAGACTTTCACATGCAGAAACAGTTCCTCAGCAAGCAGAAAGAACTCCAGACGGCACTGGACAGGTTAACGAGCGAAACTGAGCGGCGACTCGCCGAAGAAGCTCGTCGTTCCGAAAGCGAACGACGAGTCAACGAACAACAGGAGCAGCTCTTCCATGTTGGACGTCTCAGTGTCATGGGCGAAATGGTCGCAGGAATCGCTCACGAGATTCACCAGCCACTTCAGTCAGTTTCTATTTATTGCGGCGTTCTCGAGTCAGCGATGGAGCAGGGACAAATCCCCGCATCCCTCGGAGACATCACCGGAAAAATTGTGGACCAGATCCAGGGAATCGCAAATATTATTCGCCGATTGCAGAACTTCACACGCAAGAGCAACGGCCAGTCCAGCGTCGTCGATGTCCATTCGCTGATTGTTGGCGCGCTGGAGCTTACAGCGACTGAATTTACCCGTCACAAAGTGCGAACCGAGTTACAACTGAACGCGGAGCAGCCGGAAACAGTTGCCGACCCCGTCCAGATCCAGCAGGTCCTGGTCAACCTGTTTCGTAACGCCTGTGAAGCCATGAACGAAACGCCGCACAATGACCGGGCTGTGACTGTCACAACAGAGTCTGATGCCAATAGCATCTGGATCAGAATCTGCGACACCGGGCACGGGTTCGCTGCCGAGACTCACCTGATGTTTGATGCCTTCTTCTCGACAAAACCCGAGGGCCTCGGCATCGGACTGGCACTGAGTCGGACAATTATCGAAAAGCACGACGGGCAATTATCGGTATCCCCGAACAAAGATGAGGGCCTGACTTTCACCATAAGATTGCCTCTTTCCATCGAGGCAAAACCTGCGTCCCCAGCAAACTGAATTATGGAACGATCAGCATGACGGAGCAGCTATCAGAGATTTACATCATTGAGGACGATGAAGAATCGCGATGCGCAACCGAGTTACTGCTTTCTGTTTCTGGATTCAAGACGTGGTCTTTCGACTCAGCAGAATCGCTGCTGGATTCACCTGAAGCACTGAATCAGCTCTCGACAGCGTCAAACGCTTGTGTGCTCGCCGATCTGCGGCTCCCTGGAATGAATGGGCTGCAACTCTTTCAGTGGCTGCGGAATGCCGAAATCGCTGTCCCTGTGATCCTGATCAGCGGACACGCCGACGACGCCACCATCGCTCAGGCAATCAAGGCCGGCGTTGAAAAGTTTCTTCTGAAACCTGTGCGGCCAGTCGAACTCATCGAAACACTTCACGCAGTGACCCATCAGGATGCCGCCGGGTGAAACCGCAGCTCTCAGGAAGAGCGACCGCGCTGACGCAGACGTTCGCTGATGTCCTGCAGGCGGCGTTTCTCTGAAGCCGTCAGTGCCGCGTCGCCATGCTTGTGAAGCTTTTCCAGGAGCTGGTCGAGCTGCCGCTCCATGTCGCGGTCTTCCTCTTCCTGCTTCAGCCGCTTCTCCTCTTCACGCTGTGCCCGCCAGCGAGCGAGTACGCCAGGGCGATCTTCGTCCTCCACCGAGTAATCAGCAGGGCCGGATTGTTCGAGACTCGTGTAGCCTTGTGAGAAGTCGTATCCCATGAACGATTCCTCGCCATGATCCTGACTCTGCATCTGGAATGACTCGACCAGATTCATGGGAATAATCAGGGCTCCCGCTGCCATGACCCAGGTATTGTCGAACATCAAACCGCTTACCAGCATCACAACCCCGACCATGGCTCCCGCTCGCAAATACCAGGCTCGGGCCAGGTCGGAATTCAGGCGAGCACTCAGGAGCAACTGAAGCATCCGACCTCCATCAAGCGGATGCACGGGAACCAGGTTAATCAGCAGCAACAACCAGTTCGCCTTGAAAAGCATCAGACCTAACGTCGGAACGACGACGGCCGGACCACCAGCCATTGAAACCTCAGGAAACTCAAACGGGTTAAACCACTGAGCCGCGTTCGCCGAATTCAACACCTGAACCAGAGCGATCAGACAAAAACCGATGTTGACCAGCGGGCCACCAGCAACGGTCCAGAATTTCGACTGAAACGTCGGAGCGGGATAACAGAACGCCAGACCGCCCATCGGAGTCAGCAGGATTTCGTCGCCATCGCCGCCGGTCACCCGCGCCGCCAGCACATGGCCAAACTCATGAGCGACCACGCTGATAAATAAAACCAGCGCGAACGACAGTCCGACCGCCGGCGTTCCGAGCCGATAGCACAACGCCAGCGCTAACAGCGGAAAGAAGATGCTCATTCGCACACGAACGGCAAACCAGCTTCCCAGCGGAAGAGACCAGAAGGCAACGCTTCGATCAGAATTCATGCAGTAACCCGACTGGCCATGTTCAAACGAAAACAGTCCCAGGCAACGCCCTTGAGCCCGCGTCACAACGACACAGGCTCAAACTTCGCACAGTACGCCTGAATCTGCCAAAAGGCCAGCGATTCCAGTCACTGAATTTGAGGAACCGCAAACTGGAACTACACCCAACGCTCAACACCCTGAGAATGTCGAGACACTGGCAATGCGAGAGTTCTCTCGACCTTTCAGCAAGCCGGCAATAATCACCGCCAGGCGAGCCGGCAGTCGCACGAGAGCTCACCATCCAGAAACGGCAATTTATTTCGGACACATCGCCAACCTCTTTCAGAATCAGTCCAAAAGAGCCGGTTAGTGATCAGCCCGATCGCCAGAACTTGCACAATCGCTAAATTCTGCTGAAGCCAGCCATTTCGTAAGACCGATAATCGATAACGACTACAACCATCTCCGGCACATCCAACGCCACATTCGTCGCAAACCACTAAGGAATAGTCCCGAAACAAAGTACGTCAGCCTTTCCAGGCTGACTTGCTCCTCCAGCAGTCAGGCAGGAAAGCCTGACGTACGAATTGGGAAGTTGTTTCGGGACGACCCCTAATCTATTCGTGAGGAACCGTTCATGCTGGCCGCTTCTCGCGAACAAAACGAGAGCAATCTGGCGAAAGCCCTCAAGCTGTCGCCATTTGTCCTCGCGCGGGGCGTCGCGATGAGTGTTTGTCTGTTTGCCATCGTTGCAATCTTGGCTGGCAGCAGCATCAGCCTGGCAACGGCAGCGGACGTCGATCCTGGCTCCGAAGTAGTGACCTCTACGCCGCCAGCATCTTCACCTCAACTGACTGATCCCTTACCGGCAGCGCCACCTGCTTCGAATTCAGACGAAACCAGCGACGAAACCAGACTGCTGCTTCAGCAGCTCGGCAAGCTGGAGACGTGGACAGCGATCGAACCGCCCGCTGGTGAAAGTTCAGACGCCCGCCGCCGCGAATTGCTCGGCACAGGCAACACTGATCGGGACGGTGAATCCTTGCCACCATTGATCATCCCTGGGTTGATCGACCGTCCCGACGAAATCGACGATCAGAATGTTGGCCCGATCCCAACCAGACCGACG
>JADHNX010000173.1 GCA_016779365.1 Planctomycetaceae bacterium | reverse complement strand
TGCTCGATCGGAAGGCTGCTGGTCGGCTTGACGGCGGCTCGAAGAACGATTGGCTGACCGGTTGTGATACCGCCGAGAATTCCGCCGTGACGGTTTGACTCAGTCGAAATGCCCGGTCGTTTGGACTCGACAGTTTTCGACTCTTTCGCTTCGGACACCGCTGCGGGGACGAAAATATCGTTGTGCTCGCTGCCTCGCATCGTTGTGCAGCCAAAACCGATTCCGTATTCAACGCCCAGCACCGCCGGCAAAGTAAACAGTGCTTTGCCGAGGTCTGCTTTTATCTTGTCGAAGACGGGCTCGCCCAGACCGGCGGGGATTCCGGTCGCGACAATCTCGGCCGCACCGCCGATGGAATCGCCGGCCTTCCGCACTTCCTCAATCAGTTCGACCATTTTCGCGGCGGCGGCGACGTCCGGGCAGCGGACGATGTTCGGCTCGCCAGACGGCAGCTTTTCAATATCGTCAAGTGTGACGGCTGCCGGGTCAGCAATCTCGGCTTTGATCGATCCAACCTGAACGACGTACGACAGGACCTGTCCGCCGAACGCGTCGGAAATGATCTTCTTGGCGACGACTCCGGCGGCGACTCGAACGCTGGTTTCGCGGGCGCTGGAGCGTCCGCCGCCGCGATAATCCCGCAGCCCGTATTTGGCTTCGAAGCCGAAATCGGCATGTCCGGGACGATATTTCTGAGCGATGTCTCCGTAGTCACGACTTCGCTGGTCCTGATTCCGGATCAGAATGGCGAGACTCGTTCCAGTCGTTTGCCCGTCGAAAACGCCCGACAAAATCTCCGGAGTGTCGGACTCGTTCCGCTGCGTGACGATCTTGCTCTGACCGGGGCGACGGCGGCTGAGGTCCAGCTCGAAGTCGGCTTCGGTCAGCGGGATTCCGGGCGGAACTCCGTCAATAATGACGACGTTGCCCGGACCGTGGCTCTCGCCAGCGGTTGTAATTCGAAACAGTTGTCCAAAAGTGTTGCCTGCCATGCCGAGGATTGTAGCTCGCAGATCGGCTGCTTGAAATGAGGCAGGACGACTACCAGGATGCCGCCACTTTCAGGTGAGGATATTGTCCGGCGAATTAGTGATTCGGGCATCAGGTTTTGCAGATCGAGGAGTGCCGACGAAGGTGACTCAGCAGGAACAACCCATCGAATTCAAAGAGCCCCTTCCAGAAGGCGTACAGGATCTGAGGCCGTGGTTTATCGCGGTTTACGATCTGCCCGAGCGGATTGACTGGCGGGCATTCTGGGGAAACGACAATCCAATCGAGCTGGATGTTGGGTGCGGGCGAGGTCTCTTTCTCCACAATGCGAGCGTCCAGAATCCAGATACAAATTATCTCGGCCTGGAACTCGATTTCAAAGAGGGCCGTCGAGCAGCCAAACGTGCCTGGAAGCGGCAGGCGTCGAACGCTCGAGTCATCGGCGGCGACGCAACGGTCTCGCTTCGCAAGCACATCGAGCCGCATTCCGTCGACGCCGTGCATGTTTACTTTCCCGACCCCTGGTGGCGTAAGAAGCACCGTCGCCGTCGAATTTTTACCGACGAATTTGTCGGCCTGTGTTCGCGAGTGCTCAAGCCCGGCGGAATGTTACACTCGTGGACGGACGTGCCTGATTATTTCGAAGTCATACAGGCGCTAATGGACCATCACGACGATTTCGAAACGCTTCCGGCCCCTGAGGAACGGCTTCCGGAACACGATATGGACTATCAGACGAGTTTCGAAAGAAAGAAACGCAAGGAAGGCTTCCCGATTTCCCGTGGCCTGTGGAAGCGAATTGACGAAAATCTGCAAGAGTGAACATGCAGGCGGCAGTCGGGAAACCAGAAATAATTCAGCCACAAAGAACACAGTAGCCACGGAGATTGCTTTTTTGAGCCTTTCTCTGAGTTTTGCGTGCCTTCTGTGGCCAAAATGACCGGAACTGAACCGCCGCGAAAAACGTGTTCGCACCTGGGAATTCTGAATGGTCATCCAGGTGGCCAGGAATCAGCAGCAATCCAGCGCAAACCTTTGCCTGTAAATCAGAAACGCTGGAGTCGGTCGCTGGAATTCACGATGAGGTGCTGTCTATACTCCCGCCGCTTTCCCGACGGATTGTTGGGAACTGACGCTGAAAGTCTGCCTCGGAACTGGCTCTGGAAACTCCGCCGTCGCCTTCATCCGGGCAGAAACGAACACAAACCCTCTATTAGAAGCATGGTGGAGCGATGCCAAAGCAAAAGACGCACAAGGGAATCAAAAAACGCTTCAAAGTCACGGCTTCCGGGCTGGCGACCAAGCGAAGCGCTTTTCGAGGCCACATCCTCAGCAAAAAGAGCGGCAAGCGGAAGCGAATGCTCCGCAAAGGAAGCCTGATCAGCGGAGCCGAGGCGAAGCACATTATCAATGCTCTTCGTCCGTGCTCGTAAGCTGAACAGCCCTTTTTCACTCTTTGAAACAAATCATCTGCTGAGGAAATAAGACAATGAGAGTTCGATACGGAAAAGCACGTCACCGCGCCAAGAAGCGATTGTTTAAAGAAGCTAAAGGTCGTCGAGGTGGTCGCGCTAAACTTCTGCGAACAGTTAAAGAAACAACACTCCGAGCACGAGCATTCGCCTACCGTGACCGTCGCGTTCGCAAGCGAGACTTTCGGGCACTCTGGATCACCCGTCTGAACGCTGCCTGCCGAGAGCAGGGGCTTTCTTACTCGGCGTTCATTCATGGGCTGAAGGTTGCTCAGATCGAGCTGAACCGGAAGACGCTCAGCGAACTGGCCATCAACGAGCCTTCAGTTTTTGAAGAGATCGTCGCGTCAGTTAAAGAAGCAGTTGCCAACGCGTAAATCGCAGGTTTGGCAACATGATGAACCACTGACAAACATTGCCCACCTGGACGCTGTCCACGGTGGGCAGTTTTGTAGACAGTTATCGACGGCTTTGGCTCTTAGGAAACACGAGATGGACCACGCCACCGCTTTTCAGGAATACGAACAGGCCGCTCTGGAAGCGATTGCTGCGGCAACTGACGCCGCTGCGCTGGAAGACGTGCGTATCGAATTTCTCGGAAAGAAGAAGGGACGGCTGAAAGATTTGCAGGCCGTTGTCGGTAAGGTTTCTGCCGAAGAACGACCCGTTGTTGGCAAGGCTTTCAACGAAGTAAAGACGCGGGTTTCGGACGCGTTCGACGCTCGCAAGAAAGAAGTTGAGCGGCCCAAAGCGGCGTTGTCGTCGCTCGACATCACGTTGCCGGGAACTCCGGTCAAACTGGGAAAGCGGCACCCGCTGACTCAGACGATGGAAGACTTCAAGGACATCATCGGCCGCTTCGGATTCACCGTGGCCGACGGCCCGGAGATCGAAGACGAGTATCACAACTTCAACGCGTTGAATATTCCCGATGATCACCCGGCTCGAGACCCGCTGGAAAACTTCTACCTGTCTGCCGCGTCGTACGCTACCGGTGGTTTGCCGGAAAATCCTCGACTGCTGAGAAGTCAGACGTCGACCGTGCAGATTCGCATGATGGAAACGGCGAAGCCTCCGATTCGAATCGTGTCGCTTGGACGCGTCTACCGCCCGGACACGATCGACGCGACGCACTCGTGCATGTTCCATCAGATGGAAGGCTTGATGGTCGGCGACGATGTCACGATGGCTCAGTTGAAAACGGTGCTCCAGCTCTTCGCCACAACGTACCTCGGACAGGACGTGCAGATTCGATTCCGCCCATCGTTCTTCCCGTTTACAGAGCCGTCCGTCGAAGTCGACATGGGCTGGGGAGATGACTGGCTCGAAATCGGCGGCGCGGGCATGATCGACCCCAACGTCCTGCGGGCTGTCGGCTACAACCCGGACGAAGTCAGCGGCTTCGCCTTTGGCCTGGGCATCGAACGCTTCTGCATGAGACGCCACCAGATCACAGACATCCGCCGCTTTTACGAGAACGACGTCCGATTCCTCTCGCAGTTTTAGTGAGGATGATTCACGTGTGTCAGGTTTTCCAGCCTGACTTGCAGGATGGCCTGGTGTGCCGCTACTTGATTCGCGACTGGCAAAACGAGGATACTCAAGTTCCCGCCTGTCCGTGCCAATGCCCACCAGACAACGGAAGTAAATCGCTGTGAGAATTCCAGCCGCTTGTCGAACAGTCCAGGTTCTGCCGATCGTCGTCGGCGTTGTGTTTGGTTGGGTGAACGCAGTTTCGGCAGCAGATAAGGCGACGATCTCGCCGGAAGACCGAGCGTTTTTCGAGAACAGGATTCGCCCAGTTCTTGTGAAGCATTGTTTCGAGTGTCACTCGGCAGACGCTGAAGAAGTCGGCGGCAAGTTGTTGCTTGACACTCGCGACGGACTTCGGAGTGGTGGTGAGTCTGGTCCTGCCGTTGTCGTTGGCAAACCGGACGAAAGTCGCATCATCCAGGCGATGCGTTACGACGGGATCGAAATGCCGCCCGAGCAACCGCTGCCGGAAGCGGTGATCAATGACTTTGTGAAATGGGTGCAGCGTGGTGCGCCCGATCCTCGGGTGCCGGTCGCGAGACCTGACGCAAAGACGGTTGAAGCAGCAAAGACTGCTGTTAACAAGCAGGATGGTAAGCCGCCGCTTTGGTCACTTCAGCCGAGGACTGAACCAGCAATCCCCGAGGTGAAGAACCGGGACTGGCCGCTGGATCCGCTCGACCGTTTTGTTCTGGCGAGACTTGAATCGGCGAATCTGGCGCCGACGCATGACGCCGATCCTCGAACACTCATTCGGCGGCTGTACGTCGATCTGCTCGGGCTGCCACCGACAATGGAAGATGTCGAGAAGTTTGTTTCGGAGCATGAACTCGACCGAGTGAAGGCTGTGCAGGCTGTCGTCGACAATTTGCTGGCGCGGCCGCAGTTCGGTGAGCGTTGGGGACGACACTGGCTGGACGTCGCTCGTTACGGCGAGTCGAACGGCAACGATGGCCTTGGGCGAAACCCCACCTTTCCACACGCCTGGCGGTATCGTGATTACGTGATCGACGCTTTCAATAACGACGTGCCTTACGACCGTTTTCTTGCCGAGCAGATTGCGGGCGATCTGTTGCCGAGTGATTCGCCCGCCGAACGGGACCGACATTTGATCGCAACAGGCTTTCTGGCGATGGCGTCGAAACCGGCCAAAGCGATGAATACCAACTTCGACATGGACGTCGTGGCTGACCAGATCGAAGTTGTTGGTACGGGAATCATGGGAATCAGTGTCGCCTGCGCTCGCTGCCACGATCACAAGTTCGACCCGATACCGACACGCGACTACTACGCCCTGGCCGGTATCTTCACGAGTACGGAAACGATGTGGGGTCTCGCAGCCAACGAGAAGTTGACGGCTTCACCAACGGATTTGCACGTACTGAAAGCTGCTCCAGAGGTTTTACCGCCGGCTGATTTTGTCGAGACCGTGCTGGTTCTTGAATCGAACACTGGAGTCCCGAAAGCCATTCCGAAACCAAAGTGGCCAGTAGGGACTCCGCTGGCAATCGGCGTTCGAGACAAAGCAAAACCAGCCGACTGCAAAATCAACGTTAAGGGCGATGCAAAAAAACTTGGAGAGGTCGTCCCTCGTGGATTTGTTACCGCGTGCGGACCAGAATCGTCCGATGCACTGAAGATTGATCCGAAGCAAAGCGGTCGTTTGCAGCTGGCCGAATGGCTGACGCAACCGGATCACCCGCTGACGGCTAGAGTCATGGTCAATCGGATCTGGCTGCACCTGTTCGGTCAGGGAATCGTTCGGACGCCGGACGACTTCGGAGTCTACGGTGAACGTCCATCACATCCGGAATTGCTCGACTACCTGGCGAACCGTTTTGTCGAGGATGGCTGGTCAATCAAACATCTGATTCGCAGCATCGTTCTTAGCCGGACCTATCAGCTGAGCAGTGACGCGCCAGAGGAAACGCTCGCGGCCGACGGCGAAAACATTTTCCTGACCCGCCACAACCGCCGCCGACTCGATGCAGAGTCGCTTCGTGACAGCATGCTCGCCGTCAGTGGGCGGCTGAATCTTGAACCTGCTGACGGCTCAATCATTCGTCATCGGGACATCCTGGTGAATCTCGCCGGCAACCTGCATCAGCCGAGTAATCATCGCAGCGTCTATCTTTGCTACCTGCGAAGTTCTTTGCCTCCCGAGCTGGCCGCGTTCGACGTGCCGGACTTCACGACAGTGACCGGTCAGCGAGACGTCAGTACGATTCCGGGGCAGGCCCTGCATTTATTCAACAATCCGTTTGTGATCGAGCAGGCGGAACACTTTGCCCAATCGATCATGAAAGAGTCCACAAACGATCGCGATCGAGTTCGTTCGGCATTTCGCCACGCCTTGAATCGTGAACCGGGTCAGAATGAACTCGGTCAGGCGATCGAACTTCTACGACTAACTGCGAGCGAGCTGAAGTCCGATAACAAAGCGTGGAGCAGTTTGTGCCAGGCGTTGCTGGCCACCAACGAATTCCGCTACATCGATTAAGAAGGTTGTGTACGACGCGGGCCTCGAATGGCCGTCGAATGTGTTTGAAAATAATCCTGCAAACAGGATCCGACGATGAACTTTTCACGCCGAGCAATGCTTCAGTCAACTTCGTGCGGTTTCGGTGCGCTCGCTCTGAACGCCTTGTGCAGCGAGCAAGTCGCCGCATCGTCGGGTGGCGGACTTGAAACGCGGACGCCAACGCTGGCCGCTCGTGCGAAGCGAGTAATCTTTCTGTGCATGAGCGGAGGGCCAGCTCATCTCGACACATTCGATTACAAGCCGCAGACCGGCCAGAAGAAACATCCAGGCTCGGTATTTAGATTCCGCCAGCATGGAGAAAGCGGACTCGGCATTTCAGAACTGCTGCCCGAGACTGCGAAACACGCCGACGACCTGTGCGTCATCAACGGCATGCACGCTGACACCGGAATTCACGCGCAGTCTTTCCTGCAGCTTCATACCGGCGATCGATTGCGCAAACGCCCGAGCCTTGGGTCGTGGATCAGCTACGGGCTGGGCACAGAGAATCAGAACCTGCCGGGCTTCATCAGCCTGAACACGTCCAAGAGTTCGATTTACTCCAGCGCTTTTCTGCCGTCGATTTACAACGGAACCCCGATCGGCGTGAACGGCGAAAACATGAGCCTCGCTACGATCAACAATGTGAGCAGTGACCATCTTCCGCTGTCGACCAAGCGGCGACAGTTGGACTTCGTGCAGGCGATGAATCGAAATCATCTGATGCAGCGACCTGCCGATAAGAAACTCGAAAGCGTCATCGAGTCGATGGAGCTGGGATTCCGCATGCAGTCAGTTGCGCCCGATCTGCTGGATATTTCGACCGAAACGAAAGCGACTCTGGATGACTACCGAGTCGGGCAGCAGAAAAAATCAACGGGCACGTGCAAAGTTTCTGACTTTGGTCGGCAGTGCCTGCTGGCTCGCCGGTTTGCGGAAGCTGGCGTGCGATTCATTGAGGTCAGTCATGGCAGCTGGGATCAGCACAAGAATCATCGCCGTGACCTGAAGGCAAACTGCGAAGTCACCGACGCTCCGGTCGCCGCTCTGCTTGGCGATCTCAAACAACGTGGCCTGCTGGACGACACGCTGGTCATCTGGGGAGGCGAGTTCGGACGGCCGGGACTGACCCCTGAAGACGGAAAAGATGAAACCGGACATAACTCCAACGGCTTCACGTTCTGGCTGGCTGGCGGCGGTGTTAAGCGAGGTCACGTTCACGGCAAGACTGATCCAACAGGTGCTCGCGCCGTCGAAGGTAAAGTCCACTTTCGAGACCTGCACGCCACGATCTTGCATCTGATGGGCCTTCCGCCGAACGATCTCAAATACTGGCACGCCGGTCGTGAGCACCGCCTGACCGGTCCCGAAGGCGGCAAAGTTGTCCACGAACTCTTTGCCTGAATACTGGCGGCGTTGCGGGATCTGCTGCCTTTCACGCTTCAACGATCTCGATGCAAATGACAATCTGCTCGTCGGTCGGCACGCTTTCGTTTGACACATTCGCCCCTCGCTCAGCCTGTCGCGTGAGAAGGCGAGGCGAACGGCTCACCATTCAACGAAAAAGCCCCGGCGGCCAGATGGGCACCGGGGCTTCGTTATCGATTCGGAATTTTGGATCGCTGAGTTCGCAGAGAATTCTCGCCGAGGAAACGGAGAGCCGATCGATTCTTTCTATCCTTTACGTTTGTTACCTCTGCGGTTTGTTCCGCTCCTTACGCTACTCGTCCGTCACACAACCTTCGGATGCTGACTTCACGGTTTTGATATACCGGTAAAGTGTTCCGCGAGTCGCCTTGAACGGTGGAGCCGTCCAGGCTTCTCGACGTTTCTGCATTTCTTCGTCGGAAATGTCGACAGTGATGGCGTTGGCTTCGGCGTCGATCGTGATCGTGTCGCCGTTCTGGACGAGGCCGATCGGGCCGCCTTCCTGAGCTTCCGGCGTGACGTGTCCGACGATGAAACCATGCGAACCGCCCGAGAATCGTCCGTCGGTAATCAGAGCGACGTCTTTCTCAAGGCCGTAACCGCAGATGGCGGAAGTCGGCGTCAGCATTTCCGGCATGCCTGGTCCGCCCTTTGGACCTTCGTACCGAATGATGATGACGTCGCCTTTCTGGATTTGTTTGTCCTCCAGACCTTTGAGCATGTCTTCTTCGGAATCGAAGCAGCGAGCCGGGCCGGAAAACTTGAGGCCTTCTTTGCCGG
>JADHNX010000172.1 GCA_016779365.1 Planctomycetaceae bacterium | reverse complement strand
CTCACGGTTACGTCCCCGTTGCCGCTTGCGGAACGGGCATTGCCGCAGACTCAGCGTCGACTTACGACGACGTCAGCGGCGCCGCGTCGAGTCTGGTCTTTGAGCAGGGCTGCGACCTTATGCCCTGGTTCGTGAAGAGCTGACCGCTTTGAGCCACAACGCAGGTCAGGCAGGGTCTGACCTGCAAAACTGCGCAGAGCAGTTGATGGTCCGAGTCGACCGACAAGTCTGCACTCACTGACAAGGCGTTGGACCGAGTGCTATCGTTTCTGCTCAGGTTCCGCTTGAAAATTGAGCAATCTCAGAAATAAGAAAGTCTGTATCGATGAAATTTGCCATCTGCCAGGAACTCTACGAAGGCTGGGACTGGGAACGTCAGTGTGAGTTCTCTGCGAGCCTCGGATACACAGGGTTGGAGCTGGCGCCGTTCACGCTTGGCGATCGCATTTCGGACGTCAGTGCCGAGCAGCGGGCGACCCTTAAGAAGCAGGCTGAAGATCACGGGCTGGAGATTATCGGTCTGCACTGGCTGCTTGCCAAAACCGAAGGGCTGCATCTTACAACATCCGATGCCGCTGTCCGGAAGGCCACCAGCGACTACCTGGCCGAACTCGGTCAGGCCTGTGCCGATTTCGGTGGTTCGATCATGGTCTTTGGTTCGCCGTTCCAGCGGAATCTGGAAGACGGCATGTCGACCGAACAGGCGATGGCCAACGCTGCCGAAGTCTTCAAAAACTGCCTGCCGAGCTTCGCGGATCGAGGCGTTTCAATCTGCATGGAGCCGTTAACGCCCAAAGAAACGGATTTCATCAACACCTGCCAG
The DNA here is from genome assembly GCA_016779365.1 of Planctomycetaceae bacterium. Taxonomy (GTDB): domain Bacteria; phylum Planctomycetota; class Planctomycetia; order Planctomycetales; family Planctomycetaceae; genus JABMPE01. The sequence continues at coordinate 7,955 of JADHNX010000172.1, read as the reverse complement.
CAGGCGATGGACCTGATTGAGATGATCGATGAGCCAAACATCGTTCTGCATCAGGACGTCAAAGCGATGCTCGGTGCTGAAGAGAAGTCTTTGCCGGAACTCATTCACGAATTCAAAGACGCCGTCGGCCACTTCCATGTCAACGATACGAACCTTCTGGGGCCAGGCATGGGCGAGACCGACTATCGCCCGATCGTCAAGGCGTTACTTGATTCGAATTATGACGGATGGGTGTCTGTTGAAGTCTTTGACTACAGCCCTGGTGCGGAGAACATCGCGCGGCAAAGTATCGACTACATGAAACGCATCATTGATGAAGTGAGTGAGTGATGGAGTCTTATTCCTGCTCACGTTACGAAGATCGTCTGTCTTCGAAACGCGAAGCGAGATGTCCCTGGCTCGCAAAGAATGTTTAAGTCGAAGAATGATGAGGCCGATAAGCGATCGAATGGATCTAAAAGTCGAAAGAAAACCCTTGCCAAAAGAATAAGAATTGATAAGTATTGCCCGCGAATCGAGTGTAAGCCCTTGAGTATTCATCACTTCAAAGCTTACGCGAGACCACTCAAGGTTGATTGGTCGGTTCAAAATCGAATGGGAATGACTGACTGTCGACACCAGGCCCGGTTAACCAGCGGCATCAGTCACCCAGGGTTCCCGTTAAGGAGGATCGAAGGTGGCTAAGAAGAAGGCTGTGAAGAAGGCTGCTCCAAAGAAGAAGGCTGCTCCAAAGAAGAAGGCTGCTGCCAAGAAGAAGGCAGCTCCAAAGAAGAAGGCAGCTCCAAAGAAGAAGGCAGCAGCTAAGAAGAAAGCTGCTACCAAGAAGAAAGCTACTAAGAAGAAGGCTACCAAGAAGAAGTAATTTTGCCGGCAACTGGCAGTGTTCCACAGTCAGTTTTGCCGCCGAATACAACTGGCAACAACGAGGAAAGGCGGTCGAAAACGACCGCCTTTTCTATTGGTTTATGGCCTTTTTCGTTGCTGAAATGCGAAACAGCGTTGCAGCCTTAATTCTGAATTGCTGCCACGTCGCATCACCCGGTAAGGCTGCCGGAACAAGAGATTGTCGGAAGTCGAAGCTCTTGAAACGATCGTTTGACGTCACCGACCGCTACTTCCGCTCGGCGGTACTGACACGATTTCGGCCGCCCTCTTTTGACGCGTAAAGCGCTCGGTCTGCGGACTCGATCATCCACCTTGATGACAGGTCGCACGGGTTCATGCAGAGTGTTGATGAGACGACGCCAAAGCTTGCGGTGACGGATACCAGTTGAGCTTTGTTGCGCAACTGCAGACTTTCGATCTCTTCACGAACGCGCTCAGCCATGATGACAGCGCCTTCAAGATCCGTCTCACGGAGGATCAGTCCGAACTCTTCACCGCCGTACCGACACGGCCAGTCGGATGTTCTTGCTGAGTCCTGCAGAACATCGCCGACGGCCTGAAGTACTTCGTCACCGAATGGGTGACCATGATTGTCATTCAGATTTTTGAACTTATCGACGTCCATCATGATGAGCGACATCGGTCGGTCATAGCGAGCGGCGGCCGCGACTTCCTCATGCATGCGCTGATCAAAATGGGTTCGGTTCCAGAGCCCGGTCAGACCATCGATCATTGCACGCTGAGCCAGCATGTCCTGAAATCGTTTTGTTCGAAGTGCCGCTCTGACGCGGGCATTCAACTCCGCTGAATCGAATGGCTTCTGAATGTAGTCGACGGCTCCCACATCAAAGCCGAGAACTTTCTGGTCGACGTCAGACGCCCCCGTCAGAAAGATTACTGGAATGTTTCGCGTTTCCGTCGTCGCCTTCAGCTTGCGACAGATATCAAAGCCGCTGGCATCCGGCATCATCACGTCGAGCAGGATTAAATCCGGATTACTGGCGAGTGCCTGTTCAAAGCCATCAAACCCGCAATTGGCATGTGCCATTTCGACGTCAAGATTTTTGAGGCGAACTTTGAGCAACTGATGAATCTCTGGCGAATCGTCGATGGCAAGAATTGTTTGCGTCATGGCCGTGGCCTCCCGACTGAGACTGTGGATAATCAGATGTCGAAATTGCCTCGACAGAAATCGAGGTGACTGTCACTTAATGTGTGTTTTCAGAAGATGTCAAAGAATTTTCAGCTGACGGGTTCTGTCATCGAAATGTTCGATTTTGACGCACTGCTGAGAACCTGAGCGAGCGACATCAGTGTGGCAGATAGTTGCTGACTGTCGATGTTCGGATCGTTCAGGTTTGCGAGTTGAGAAGCAATTTCACTCAACGGATTGCCGACAGCGGGCCCCGCAGCGTTTGAAGAGCGAGCAACCTCAGGGACATTCTGATGAATCGATTCCAACAGATCGTTTGGCTTTTCGGTTGTCGTTGATTCTTCTGGCGGAACCTCTTTCCTGGCTGCCACCAAGGTTGCGACGTCAACTGAGTCCGCCGTTTCCTTCAGCGATTCCAAACCTCGGATTCCTGCGATAGCGCCACGACACTGGTCAATCAGCAAAGCCAGGGCCTTTTCAATCTGAGTGTCCTCGGCGTTTTGTTTCGCGAGTTGTTCGACTTCGAAAGCAAGCTCGCTGAGAGTCGGATAGCCGTACCCGCCAGCCGCCCCTTTGAGCTGATGAGCGATCCCTGACACGGTCGTGAAGTTTCTGTCTTCGAAAGCGCTAAGGATCGTGTCAATTCGCTCGGAAAGTCCATCGACAAACATCTCGATGATTTCAAGCATGTCCGGGTCGTCTGCAAAGTCGCTGATCAGCGGGTCGATGCTGGTCTGCGACCTTTGCGGAACAGATGCCAGATCATCGGTGGTTGATAACGTGCAGGCACGGTCAGTTGACGTCGGCGAAAGACTTTTCGAACCGTCGTCGGGAAGAGTGACTTCGGAAATGACCTCGGGGACACTCTTCGTTGCGGCTGGCACAACAACTTCGGTTTCGAGTCTCCGTGTGGTTGATGTTTCCAGTGAGGCGGGTGCTTTTCTCTGGAACTGTGGTTCTGCGGAAATCCTGTCTAGGTCCTCGTGACTGGCGACGGTGCCGACGCCGGTCCACGACTTTCGCACGGTGGAGATCAGCTTGTCGACGTCGATCGGCTTTGTGAGATAATTGTCGCAGCCCGCGTTGATGCATTTCTCCCGGTCGCCATTCATCGCGTGAGCGGTCAGGGCGCAGATCGGACGTTTGTATCCTGTTTCGCGTAATTTGGAGGCTGCCTGGTAACCATCCATGACAGGCATCTGCATGTCCATGAAGATAATGTCGAATGGCTCGTTCCGCTTTTCAGCCGCCGTGGCTTCGTCGAATGCAATCTTGCCGTTTTCCGCCGTCGTTACGTGACAGCCAGCCTTCTTCAGATGGAAGGAAATCAGACGACGATTATCAACACCGTCTTCGGCCAGCAGCACGCGTGCGTTTACCGGCCCTGATACTGCAGCGGCTTTTTCCTGCTCCAAGGGCTCAGCGATGTTGATTTCAGATGGGTCAGTGATGATCTCGACGTTCTCCAGTGAGCCGGTTGGAATGCTGAATTCGAAACACGACCCCAGACCAGGAACGCTCGACACAGAGATTTCGCCACCCATCATGTTGACCAGAGTCTTGCTGATCGTTAGGCCAAGTCCCGTCCCGCCAAACTTGCGGGTTGTCGAGTAGTCTGCTTGAGTAAACGGTCGGAACAGTCTCGATTTCTGATCCTCCGTCATTCCGATGCCAGAGTCGACGACACGAAAGTTGATTGTCGGATTGTTACCGTCAAGGTCTTCGCTCCAGACATAAACTTTCACAGCTCCATCTTTGGTAAACTTGATCGCGTTCCCCACCAGGTTAATGAGGACCTGTCGGATTCGTACGGGGTCGCTCTTGATCGATGCCGGAACGGCGCTGTCATATTTGATGTGGAAATCGATTTCGCTTTCGGCCGCCCGTACTCTCATCAATGACGCAACGTCGCTGACAAGTTGACATGGTGAGCACTGAATTGACTCGACGGTCATCCGGTCGGCTTCAATCTTCGAAAGATCCAGGATGTCGTTGATCAATGTCAGCAGGTGATCCGCATTTCGACGGATCGTCGACACGCAGTTCACTCGATCGTCTGCTGTCTGCTCCGGATCAAGCAGCAGGTCTGAGTAACCAATGATCGCTGACATCGGAGTTCGAATCTCATGACTCATATTGGCCAGGAACTGGCTTTTCGCCGCAGTTGCTGATTCTGCGGCCAGTCGTGCTTCATGAAGCTGCTCTTCAACGGCCTTCTGTTCGGTAATGTCGGTCAGGATTCCGGTAATGACACTGTGATCGTTGAACTTCACTTCCGCCGCTGAAAACTGGACGTAGAACTTCGTCCCGCACGGTCGATATGCGACCAGGACCTGTTTGGCGCCGATCAGCGAGTTGATATCGAGAATTCGAGCGTGGTGACTTTCGTCATCGCCGCCGACCATTGCTCGCTCGACCAGTGTGTTGAGATGCGCGCCGATGAGCTCTGACTCTTCGCACTGGAAGAGTTTCAGAGTCGCTTCGTTGCACGCTTCGATCGCTCCCTGATCGCTGATCGTGATGATGCCTTCGGATGCAGTGTTGAAGATGGTACGAAGTCGAGCCTGCTGATCGGCCAGCTCCGCGGCCTGCCGACTGCTGGTTTCTATCGAAGTATGGACGGCTCGCGACAATTTGTGCCCGTACCAGGATCCGAAAACGATCATCACCAGGATGCCGGCGCCGAACCATGACTGATAACCGCGGACCGTTTCGGCATCAGCAAGCTGTAGTTCGAAACGCGTGTCATGGATGCCGCGAATAAACTGGTTAAGCTTGCTCATTTCCTTTCCGCTTTCGCCGCTGGCGTGGTTAACCAGAGCAAGATGATGAACTGCGTTTTCGTAATCTCCCTGGCGTGCCAGTTGGAGGATTTCGCGGGACTGAGCGATGATTTCTTCGACATGCTCACCAAACCGGGACAGCCCGCGAACGATGTCGTCGACCTGGTCAGGTGGAACGTTCTGTCGAGCTTCTGCCCTGGCTAGGTCGAGTTGTTCTTCGAAACGCGACTCGGCAGTGTTGAGCCGCAGTTCCTCGCGATCGACATTCTTCGAATCAAAGACGTCGGTGCCTGGCATAGTCAGCTCGCCAGCCAGTTCTTCGAGGTCTGAGTAATGACCTTGACGCTGTACCCAGAGGTGGTTGACCTGAACGGCGTCGGAAAAATCGCAGATGATCTCACGGCTGAAGCTGAGGCTCGCGCTGATCGCGGCGATATCGAGTGCGGCAATGACGAAATACATGTAATGCCATTTGGCACGGCGAGGGCTGTCAGGTGAGACTGCAGAAACAGTCGTAGCGTTGTGAGTGAGCATTGCTAATCCGCGATAAAGAAAACGGTGCCCCGGACCGTTGGCCACGGCGCGGCGGCGAGAAAAATGAGTCGCCAAACCCGAAGTCACTCGTATTCGCCGACTAAAGTGAAGCTCGGGTAGAGTGAAGTCCTGCATTCAACTCAGAGAACATAGGACGCGGGTGAACCCTCAAACGGAGGCATTTGCGGTGAACACCACATTGCAGCGCGATGCCGTAACTGGTGAGGCGAATCTCTCACGCAGAAAAAAAAGAAGGCTCGGAATCGACAGGCGATTCCGAGCCTCTCTGCTTGTGTGAACGGCAGCGTTCTACAAACCCAGCTTTGCTGTCGCAGCTACTTCGCAGCAGTCGCGGCGGCTGGCTTGTAGCCGGGAGCGGCGATGAACTTCAGCGACTCTTTCGCATCGTCAATGTTCCAGATGCGGACCTCACCATTGTAAGAACCGGCGGCAACTCGCTTTGTGTCAGCATGAACCGCGATCGAGTAAACCCAGTCCGTGTGGCCCGCGAACGTTTTCAGCACCTTACCGTCCGACACCTGGTGCGACCGAGCGTTCTTGTCGGCGCTGCAACTGAAAACGTGGCCTTCTGGAGTGACGATAATCCTGAACACTTCGTTGCCGAACCCACCGATCGCTTTCACCTGTTTGGCATCGGCGACGTTCCAAGTGCGAATCTGCTTGTCGCTTCCGCTGGAAACGACAAGCTTGCCGTCCGCCTGAAAACCAACTCCGTAAACCGGCTGACCATGCCCGTTGAAGGTGACGAGCGAATCGCCTGACGTTGAGTCGAAAATTTTCGACGTTTTGTCGCGGCTTGCAGACGCCAAACGAGTCCCGTCGGCTGACCACGCGACATCCATCACCCAGTCGGCGTGATCTTCGATCAGCAACTGCTGCTTCTGAGTTGCGAAATCGAAGATTCGAATCGCTCGATCAGCTCCGGCGGTGGCAAGTCGTTTTTCATCCGGGCTGAGTGAAACGGCGAAAACGGAATCGTCGGTTCGAACCAGGTCTCCCAGCAGCTTGCCGTCGGCGACCTGAAAGATTCTGGCTTCGCCGATTTGAGCGGGAGTTCCGGATGCCACAACAATCTTCTGACCATCCTTTGTGAATTCGATGTCGTAAACCCGCTCGGCAATGTTGGTGATACGCCGCAGCAGCGATCCGTCTTCAACTTTCCAAAGAACAACTTCGTGATATCCGGATGTTGCCAGAGTTGTGCCGTCCGGGCTGAACGCGACCGACGTTACCGGAACGGGCACCGGATAGGCTTCCGGCGGATTCGGCTGAGTTTCTTTCGGCATGATCTGGATCAACGGTGCTGAGGGGCTCAGTCCGGCGTCCAGAACAGCTCCGGTATTGATCCAGTTTTTGACCGCTGCAATCTGCTCGGGAGTCAGCGGGTCGGCATCCTTGGGCATCGAGCCGTCTTCGATCATTGCAAACAGCGTCGAAGAATCCGCATCGCCAGCGTCGAGTGCATCGCCCGATTCTCCGCCTTTGAGGATCGCGGCGAAGGTTTCCATGTTGTAACGGCCTTTGGCCGTGCGAGCGTTGTGGCAGGCCAGGCAACGCTTCGAGAAAATCGGCGCGACGGTTTCAGCAAATGAAACCAGCTTCCCGATACCGATCAGGTGCTTTTCTGCCGCTCGTCTTTTATCGACATGTTCCTTGCTGATTGCAGCGAACTCGGTCGATGCTTTCTCAAGCTGCGGCTTGAAGGCGGCGAACTGTCCGTCAGCCTGCTTCAGTCCTTCCTGCGAATCAGTCAGTGCCTTCTTCGTCGTCGCGATTGTCGTTTCAACGGCCTTTGCCGCTGTTTGAGCATCGGTCAGAGCTTTTGCGGCCGCCGCCGCTTTCGCTTCTTCGGCCTTTGCCTTCGCGTCTGCCTCGGCGGCTTTCTTCTTCAGATCCTCAGCGACCGCGCGAGCGGCCTTTGCTGCCTCATCTGCTGCTTTATGAGCGGCGTCGGCTTTGGCGACTTTCTCCTGTTCGGGTTTCAGTTTGGCTTCCGCATCGGCGATGGCTTTCTCGGCGTTGCGGATCTCAGCCTTCAACTTCGTCAGGTTTCCCTGCAACTCTGTTGCTTTTAATTGAGCCGCTTTCAAAGCTGCTTCAGTCTGTTCCGCCCGAGCCTTTGCCTCATCAGCGACTTTGATCAGCTCAGCCGCTCTCTGTTCCTCTTCGGGCGTCGCCGCCAGAATCGGAACAGGTATCTGCCCCAGACTGACGAACATTGCGAGCAACGCGGCACGAACACTCAGGGAAAAGACGTTTTGAATCCAGGGCAAGTTTGTCATGAATGTCCTCGTGGGAAACCGTCGAGCGGTCAGGACTAATGGAGTGAAGTAAAGGCGGGAGCAATCGATTGTCAGCACGAGTTGCAACGCCGATCGAGACCACCAGGGCAGGTTGACTTTCACGGACGCTACGGGATGGTGTGACCTATTAAACTATTAAAGGATACCGATAGCATCCGGGGCTCCTTCAAAGGTGTCAAGCGGGGCACGAAGAATCGTCGCGGGCGATTTTCTGCCGACCCTTTCAAAGGCCCACGCCACGACTGAATTAGTGGCGAGCGACTGGCGGCAGGCTGT
>JADHNX010000171.1 GCA_016779365.1 Planctomycetaceae bacterium | reverse complement strand
AGCAACGGCAACGCAATCAGAAACCTGGCTCGCTGAGTCGTCATGAAGGCGATGAAGAAAATCGCCGCGACGACCATGCAGAGAATAATGGGCGACCAAGCGTCTTCGGTGAACCACATTTAATTTACCCGCTGACTACGGGAAGGCTAAGGCCGGCGGCACGTTCGCGTACCCACGGTGATCGCTTCTTTGGTGGCAGGATTGCTTCTGCGTATTCTTCGATCTGCTCAGGACATTCGAAAAGCTGATCGTAGCCAGAGTCGTTGTCGTATTCGCAGTCTTTGGTGGTGTACTCACGGCAGATCTGGGGGCGAGTTTCGTAAGTGCCGCAACCATTGTCCGCTTGCAGATGTTTGCAGTCTGCGTAGACCATGATGAACCAGGTGCCGTCCTCGACAAAGAACGCGGCCTTACCGTGCAGCAGGTACCACCGCATGTAGTCGAAGTCTTTCCACTTCTTCGGAGTGTCGATTGGAAAGGCGTAGTAGCGGCAACATTTGGCAGTACAGTATTCGCAGAGGTTCTCGCCCTCTTTCAGGTCTTCACGAGCGATCGGGGTTCGAGCTTTGAAGGTCGAAGTCTCAGTCGTCGACATGATCAATTTCCGCAGGGCGATACGAAATAAAAAAGCAGAGTGCATGGAAACCGGAACGTCCGGCAGGACGTCGCAAAAAGTTTCAAAGAACTCTGCATAAGAGCCTTACGATGTCACGCGATCACGCCGTGCGCGCATCATTCGTTGAAGTCTCGCGGTTCTCTTTGGCTATAGCAAACCAGCCCCGCTGGAAAGATCAACAGAGCAGACCGACTTTAGTCGACCAGTTCGTGCCTGACCAGATCCTCGTAGTTTTCCTTGCGACGAACGATTTTGTACGAGTCTCCGTCAACCATGATCTCGGTGCCGCGCGGGCGGGAGTTGTAGTTGCTGCTCATGACCGTGCCGTAGGCTCCGGCGCTGTAGGTGCAAAGCAGGTCGCCGCGTTCCATCGGTGGCAGGAAGCGATCCTTCGCGAGGTAGTCGCACGATTCGCAGACGGGACCGACGACGTCAGCGGCTTCGCAGCCTGCGGGTTGCGACTCGGCGTCGGCAGGCATTTCGACGGTTGGCTTCACTGGCCAGACTCGATGAAATGAGTCGTACATCGCGGGTCGAACAAGATCGTTCATGCCGCCGTCCTGAATGTAGAACAGTTTGCCGCCTTCACGCTTCGAAAAAATGATTCTGCTGATCAGCACGCCCGAGTTGCCAGCGATGAACCGACCGGGTTCCAGAGCGAGCCGACACTCAGCCTCTTTGACCGCCGGCACGATGACCTTTGCATACTCCGCTGCGGACAAGCCTTCTTCATGACGGTAGCTGATCGCGAAGCCGCCACCGAGATTGATCCAGCTGATGTCGTGGCCTTTGGCTCGGTACTCGCGAACGATTTCGATCGCTTTCTGAGCAGCACGTTCGTACGGTTCGGTCGAGTGAATCGGCGAGCCGAGATGCATGTGAATTCCGCTGAGCTGGAGATTCGGATCAGCCAGCACTTTGTCAGCGAGTTGTCCGGCACGTTCGATGTCCATGCCGAACTTGTTGCCCTTTTTGCCGGTAGTTGTCTTGGCGTGAGTCTTTGCGTCGATGTCCGGGTTCAGTCGAAGAGCGACTCGACCCACCTTGCCCATTGAAGCAGCGACGGCAGAAATGGCATCGAGTTCGGCTTCGCTTTCGACGTCGAACTTCAGAATGTCGCATTCGAGCGCGAAGCGAATTTCTTCGTCGGTCTTGCCGACGCCAGCGAAGACAACTCGAGTTGTGTCGGCGCCGGCCTGCTTGACTCGGAAGAGTTCCCCGCCAGAGACGACGTCAAAGCTCGCACCGGCTTCGTTCATCGTCCGAAGCAGCGTCAGATTCGAGTTGGCTTTGACCGAGTAACAGATTACCGGATCGACGTCGGCGAACGCTTCCTGGATCTGCCCAAGCTGATGCAGCAACTGCGCCTTCGAGTAAATCCAAAGCGGAGTACCAAACTCTTCAGCCAGCGGGGCGATGGCAACGTCCTCGCAGAAGAGTTCTCCGTTGCGATACTGAAATGCGTTCATGGTGATGCCTGTTGATCTTCTTCTAGAAGTCTAGTTCTTGCGTTATGTCTGTGCAGTCAGTCGCCAGTTTCGTTCAGTTCCCGACAAGGCTTTATCCACAACTCCAACCGAAGCTGATGGACGGGCGACGCTCAGGAAAGTAGCCATCTCGCTCCGTCGAGATGAGCCGATCACGAATTCACGTTACTCAGTTCGAGCGTTCTGTCGCTGAGAGTTTTCGTCCGCCTGAAATGTTTCCCTGAAGATTACAGTTTGCTGATGACGTCTGCTCATCTCGCGGAGCGAGATGGCTATTCTGCGTTCTTAGCTCGGACTGTCTGGACGATGCCCCAGACAATCAGAATTCCACCGAAAGCCGCGAGTCCTTCCGGGCTATCAAAACCTCGCAGAGCAAGCTGCCCGCTGAGGCCACCAACGACGAACACGATTCCGATAATGATGTTCCACATGGCGACCTCGACTCTAAATGATGAGGAAAGTCGTAAACTTCGGTGATCAAGACTGCTGTTTGGCCAGCAGCTCGGCGATCTGAACGGCGTTGGTCGCCGCACCTTTTCGCAGGTTGTCGCTTACGCACCAGAAGTTCAAGCCGTTCGGGTTCGAGATGTCTTTACGGATGCGACCAATGAAGACATCGTCGCTGCCGTCGCAGTTGCTCGGCATCGGGTATTGTTTGGCATCGAGATCGTCGACGACGGTGATGCCGGGGAAGTTCGAGAACAGCTCACGAGCTTCTTCCGGAGAAACCGGTCGCTCGGTCTCAACGTTGATCACTTCGCTGTGACAGTTGGCGACGGGAATGCGGACGCAGGTCGGGCTCACCAGGATTGATTCGTCGCCGAGAATCTTCCGAGTCTCATAGACCATTTTCATTTCTTCGCTGGTGTAGCCGTCTTCTTTGTGGCCACCAATTTGCGGGATCGCGTTAAAGGCGATCGGGTAGGCGAATGCCTGGTAGTCGTATTTTTCGCCGGCAAGGTGCGCTCGCGAACCGGCTTCCAGATCGCGGTTACCCTGAAGACCGGCTCCGCTGGTTGCCTGGTAGGTGGAGACGATCACTCGCTTGACTTTGGCCGCGTCGTGCAGAGGCTTCAGGGCGACAACCATCTGAGTCGTCGAGCAGTTCGGGCTGGCGATGATGCCTTTGGCGTTAAGAGCGTCCTGCGGGTTGATCTCCGGCACGACGAGAGCCACTTCTGGATTCATGCGCCAATAGCCGGATTCGTCGATCACTTTGCAGCCAGCTTTGACGGCATACGGCAGAAATTCGGCTGCGGTATCGTCAGGCGTGCTGGCGATAGCCAGGTCGACGCCTTCGAACGATTCAGGCGTCAGTTCTTCGACAGTGATTTCCTGGCCTTTGAACGTGATCTTCGTGCCGGCTGTTCGAGCCGACGCGAGCAGTCGGAACTTTTTCGCAGGAAAGTCTCGCTTCTCCAGCAGTTCAAGAATGATACTTCCAACGGCACCGGTGGCACCGATCACGGCAACTGTCTCAAACACGGTCGTCACCTTCAGATTTAAGAATCATGTGGATACAGGAATCGGCTCTTCATACCAGGAAGAACTTCCCGCCTGCGACAGGACCAGAAGATTACCTTTTCGGTTCGCCTCTGGTTGTTGCAGGATGGACACCGCCCACCAGAAGTTGTTGCAGGGTGGGCACCGCCCGCTCTATGGCGAGTCGTTAATCACGTCGCAGGGAACTTTGCGGGCGATTCGCTTCATGAGGCCCTTCAGGACTTTGCCCGGACCAATTTCGTAGAAGTGGTCGGCTCCGTCGTCCAGCATTCGTCGGACACATTTTTCCCAGAGGACCGGGTTCACCACCTGCTGAACGAGGATTGATCGAATCTCGGCTGGATCGCTGTGCGGCGCGGCATCGACGTTCGAGATGACCGGGATCCGAGGGGCAGAGATTTCGATGGTTTCCAGAACTTCGGCGAGTTGTTCGACAGCCGGCTGCATGAATGGTGTGTGAAACGCGCCGGCAACCGAAAGCGGAATCGGACGTCCGCCCGCTTCTTCGATCAGGATAGCCGCTCGCCCGCACGCTGCGGTGTCGCCGGACAAAACGGTGTTGCCTGGACAGAGTCGGTTGGCAATCCAGATACCGCCAGCTTCAGACGACTTCGCGACGACTTCGTCGACCTGCTCGTCACTCAGCAGCAAAGCGCTGACCATGCCGGACGGAGTAGCATCGGCAGCAGCCTGCATCGCCTGGCCTCGTTTTCGAACGAGCTTCAGTCCATCTTCGAACGAGATCGCTCCGGCGAATGTCAAAGCGGTGTACTCGCCGAGGCTCAAGCCAGCAGCCATCGAACATTGCTCGACAACGTCGGGCTGTTCGGCTTTCAGAATTTCCAGAGCAGCGAAGCTGCTGACGAAAAGCGCTGGCTGACTGATGTCGGTTTTGTCGAGTTCGTCCTGCGGGCCTTCGAAGCAGAGCTTTGCCAGGTCGAGGCCGAGGACTTCGTTGGCTCGTTCAAACAGTTCTTTGGCGGCTGGATGATTGTCGACAATGGACTTCGCCATGCCGACGTGCTGAGCCCCCTGCCCCGGAAACATAAACGCGATCGTCATAACTTTCTCCAGTTGTCCGGCGCGGGATGCTCCGGAAGAACGCACTGACAATCGGAAGTTCCGCTCGCCAGACGAATGAGTCTTGGAAGAATCGTCGTCACCGTCCGTGGGGAGACAATTCGAGGATCACTTTCTGATCCAGAAGCATTTATGTAAACCGCAGCCGGCAATCAACCAGCGTCTGCGGCGATCATTTCTTCGGTCAGATCCTTCGTGATCTGCCCATTAATGTCGCGGTTCATCAGCCTGGTCGACGACTTGAGCGCGTTCTGGATTGCTCGTGCATCGCTTGATCCGTGACAGATAACGCACGCTCCGTCGATTCCCAGTAACGGAGCACCACCCTGCTCGCTGTACTGATACTGCCGTCCAATCTGCTGGAACGCTCGTTTGGCAATGTCGCGTTCTTTATCCAGCGACCCGACGACGGCCGGCGTGATCGCTTTGAACAGAAAGTCGGCCATGCCTTCGCTGACTTTCAGCACAACGTTACCAACAAAACCTTCGCAAATCAGCACGTCGGCCTCACCCTGGTAGAGACCTCGGCCTTCGACATTACCGACGTAGCGGTGCTTCAGGCGGCTGCGTGACAGCAGCGTATGCGTGTCCCGGTAAAGGTCGTTCCCTTTTCCTTCTTCGCTGCCAATGTTCATCAGACCAACGCTGGGATTGGCGATCCCAAGAATTTCCTTGGCATAGATCGTGCCCATCACGCCGTACTGATAGAGGTGTTCGGGGCGAGCTGCCGGATTGGCTCCGACGTCCAGCAGAATCGAACGGCCTTTGAGCGTTGGAAGCGTGACAGCGATGCCCGGTCGCTTTACGCCTTTGAGGAACAGACGGGTCCGAAGCCCGGAAGCAACCACGGCCCCGGTATTGCCAGCGCTGACCAATGCGTCGACCGACCGAGCGGCCATCAGTTTCCAGCAGACTGCGATCGAAGAATTCGGCTTTGATCGCAACGTTTCCGCCGGCTTTTCGTGCATTTCCACGACGCCATCAGACTGCTCGAAAGTCAGCCGGCTGTCTGAAAAGCCTGAGTCCGAAACGTGCCGCTTCAGCAGGGGCACATCGCCAACAAGAACGACCTCGATATCGGGTAGTTCCTGCAGAGCAGCAATGGCTCCCTGTACGTTCGGAGCGGGGCCGTTGTCGCCCCCCATCGCGTCCAGAGCGATCCGCATGGGATATTATTCCGCAACGTCCACAAGCGGACGCCCCATGTAATGGCCACATTGCGGGCACACGACGTGAGTCGGCATCCGATTGCCACAGTTCTGGCATTTGCCCAGCTGAGGAGCCTTCAGATTCCACTGAGCCTTGCGGCTGCGGGTTCGCGATTTGGAGATTTTTCTCTTGGGAACAGCCATGATTAACTCGGAGTATCTGCGGGGTTAGAGCCTGTCGCCGAAAGAGCCGGGCATGCGGCCCGCTGCAAATTCGACGGTCTGATGACTCGGAAACTGTCGTAAACCAGCATCGCTGGTGAGTTTACGGCATTCCTGCGCGTACAGAAATTCTGCACTCTGAAAAGCGAAGCGGGGATCGTACGAAAACCGCCCGAACACAGTCAACCAATGACGGCAGGTCAGACTCCAACTGACGAAATTCGAGCACGACTCCAGTAGGTTTTCGATGAGTACTCTCGTCGCATGAACGGTTTCTTAAGCCAGATCCCGTCAGGCAGAGCCTGACCTGCTGTCCGGGAAGCGTCCCATTCGGTACGAACGGCCCGCGTCACCTGCCAGTTCGCATTGATCGGGGTCTGGTTTGTGGACGCTCGCTGAGAGGGTGGTATGCTGAGAATGCAGTCTTCCTGATCGGCACAACCTGTTTAGCTTGACAGAATTGCCTTCAGAAGAGGACGCCTCCGCCAGCGATGTTCCGAACTTCCAGCCTTAATAGTGATTTTCAGCCATGCCTCAGGAACGCCTTCAGGGAATCTTTACTCCGAATCTTGTCCCGATGGACTCGACCGGAGAAATCAACGAACCCGAATTGCGACGCTACGTTGACTGGCTTATCGACCGCGGCGTGCACGGTCTTTACCCGAACGGCTCAACCGGCGAATTCACTCGATTCACCGTCGAAGAACGCCGCCGCATCATTGAAATCGTCTGCGATCAGAACCGCGGCCGAGTCCCCGTGCTGGCCGGCGCCGCCGAAGCCAATGTCAAAGAGACGATTAAAGCGTGCGAGTATTACCACGAACTCGGCGTGCGGGCCGTCGCGATTGTCGCCCCCTTCTACTACAAGCTGAGTCCGGATTCGGTTTACGCCTACTTCCGCGAAATCGGACGGAACACTCCGGTGGACGTCACTCTGTATAACATTCCGATGTTCGCATCGCCGATCGACCTGCCGACTGTGCAGCGGCTGTCGGAAGAGTGCGAAAAGATCGTCGCGATCAAAGATTCGTCCGGCGAGCTTCCGCACATGATTCGCATGATTCAGGCTGTGCGACCGAACCGTCCGGAGTTCTCATTCCTGACCGGCTGGGACGCGGCTCTGATGCCGATGATCCTGATCGGCTGCGACGGCGGAACAAACGCCAGTTCGGGCGTCGTTCCGGAACTCACGCGAAAACTTTATGACCTGACCGTGTCCGGCCAGATCGACGCCGCTCGGCATATCCAGTACGACCTCGTTCAACTGTTCGACACGATGCTCTACCAGGCGGAGTTCCCCAACGGGTTCCGAGCAGCGGTTGAGCTTCGCGGCTTCCGGATGGGCGACGGTCGACAGCCTCAGTCCGACAATCAGCAGACCGATCTGGAACTTCTCAGCCGAAGTATTCAGTGCATGCTGGCGAGCCACGGCTATACCGACGAACCTGTAGGCGGCTGCCGAGCCGGTGACGCTCTGACCGACGGGGGTCTCGACACGCAGGAAATCGGAAAGATCGTCCAGTCAGTGATGGCCGAGCTGAAAAACCGCGGCATGGTCTGATTGCTCACAGATTTCGAGACTGCTTCGTAATTCTTACTTGCAGTTCTGTCGCAAAGCCGCAAAGAGTCGAGTACCTGTCTAGCTTCGCTCACACAAAGTTCTTTGCGTCTTCGCGACTTTGCGTCAGGAAATTACTTTGCGGCTTGCTTCAGTAAGCGATCCGAACAGACACCACCTACGGAATGACGAGTTCAACATGAGCACCGACGGACCGAACAGCAGTTCGAATCAGCCGCAGATTATCGTGAACGTTCCGCCGCAAGGTGGTGGATTCTTCAAGGCGTGGTTCACGAGGCTGCTGTTGTCGTTCCTCCTGCTGTCTGTCTTTTTAAACTTCGCGCTGATGTCGTCAAACGCGGACATCGACGCGGGGACGCAGGAAAAGTTTGTCTCGGGAGACAAATCGGCCACCAGCCGGATCGTTATCATCGAGGCCAACGGAACGATCATGCCGCCGTTTACCGAGCGCATCATCGAGATGGTTGAAAATGCTCGCGACGACGACAACGTGAAAGGCGTCGTACTGGTTGTCGACAGCCCTGGCGGACTGGTCGCCGACAGCCATCAGATTTATCACCGCCTGAAACAGCTCAGCGCGAAGAAACCGGTTTACGTCGCCATGAAAAGAATCGCCGCTTCCGGTGGTGTCTACATCGCGATGGGAGCTGGTGAGAACGGAAAAATCTTCGCCGAGCCGACAACCTGGACAGGCTCGATCGGCGTCATCATTCCTCGTTACGACCTGTCGGCAATGGCTGAGAAGTTCGGCGTGAAGTCTGACTCGCTGACGACGGGACCGTTCAAAGATTCGCTCAACATGTTCAAGCCGCTGTCCGAAGCTGACCGCGAGTTGTGGGGCGCGATCATGGACGACTCATTCGATCGCTTTGTCGAAATCGTCGCCGAAGGCCGCAAAGGTCTCGACGAAGAAACGGTCCGCACGAAACTCGCCACCGGCCAGGTTTTCACCGCGAACCAGGCACTGGAGAACGGCTTGATCGACGAAATTGCCTTTGAAGACGAAGTGGTCGACAAGCTGCAAGAGGCCCTTGGTCTGAGCAAGGTCCGAGTTGTGAAGTACACCTTCACGCCAACGGTCCTGGACATCCTGCTGGGCAACGTCGAAGCCCGCGACCCGGAAGTCTTCTGGCAGAAGGCCATGGAGTCGACCGTTCCGCGAGCGATGTATTACTGCTCGTGGCTGCCGTC
>JADHNX010000170.1 GCA_016779365.1 Planctomycetaceae bacterium | reverse complement strand
CTACATCATGCCTGTCGAAATCGCTCAGGCTGAATCAGACAGTGAAGGTGAAAATCCGCCGAATGATTCAGCAGAGCCCAGCGGCGACGCAGTAGCCACGGTCAAAGAGGTCATTGAAGAGGTCATTGCGAAGACGGAATCGAAGGGGGCGTCAAACGAACTCAAATCCGCGAAAGACGGTTCAGCTGCCGAGTTCAGCAGGAACGTCCCCGAAGGGCTGGTTGACAGCTTCTGGTGGGCGGTGATGTTTTACATGGCCGCTCAAGGTTTGATGTATGGAACTCGAACGGCTGTCTTCATGCAGATTTCGAATCCAGCCGTCGCGGCAACTCAATTCACAGCTTACATGGCCATGATGAATCTGGTGACGGCCTACACTTCGTGGTGGCAGGGCGTCGTGATTGAGGAATATGGTTACCCGATGACGTTGTTCATTGATGCGTCAACGGGACTGATTTGCCTTGCCGTGCTGCCGTTTCTCTTTCAGAAAGCGGTCGCGGCATCTTCTGCCAGTATCCCGGCTCCTCGCGATTGACGATCGAATTTTCGCGAGTCCTTTAGTCGGCCTGAATGTGGTGTCGTCGAAATCTGGAGTTATTTTGCCATGCGTAAATTTCTGATCATTCTCGCCACACTCGTCGCGACCGATGTCGGTTCACCGTTGGCGTCAGGTTTGTCAGCCGCCGAGTTGCCGAACATCATTCTCTGCATGGCTGATGACCAGGGATGGGGCGACGTTGGTTACTACGGAAAATCGCCGGTGAAGACGCCGGTGCTCGACGAAATGGCCGCGACGGGGTTGCGGTTCGATCGGTTTTACGCGGCGGCTCCGGTGTGCTCGCCGACTCGGGCGAGCGTGCTGACCGGGCGACATCCCAACCGCTCGGCAGTTTTCAAATGGGGACATCCGATTCGGCCTCAAGAGACGACCATCGCTGAAGCTCTGAAGAAAGCGGGTTACGTCACGGGGCATTTCGGGAAGTGGCATCTGGGGTCGTGTCGAGCCGACAGTCCGGTTTGCCCTGGCAACAGCGGTTTCGACGAGTGGCTGTCCGCTCCGAACTTCTACGAGAACGACGCCCTGATGAGTCACAACGGGACGGTGATTCAGACGAAGGGCGAAAGCTCGCAACTCGCCGTCGACTACGCACTCGACTTTATGAAAGAGGCGAAGAAGCAGGACAAGCCGTTCATCGCCGTGGTGTGGTTCGGCTCGCCGCATGCTCCGCACATCGCCGCGAAGAAGTTTCTCGACATGTACAAGGACTTTCCCAAAGCTCACGCTAACTTCCTGGGAGAAATGACAGGCATCGACGCCGCTGTCGGCAATCTGCGAACGTCGATCCGAGACATGGGCATCGCTGATAACACACTGCTCTGGTACACGAGCGATAACGGGGCACTCCCGAAAGTTGGCTCAACGGGCGGGCTGTCAGGTAACAAGGGCAACCTGCTCGAAGGCGGCATCCGAGTTCCTGCGATCATCGAATGGCCAGCCGTCGTGAAGCAGCAGCGAAAAATCGACCTCGTCTGCAACACGACCGACATTTACCCAACGCTGCTCGAACTGACCGGCGTCAAGCTCGACCATCAGCCGGTGCTCGATGGACGAAGTATTCTGCCGCTGATTCGAGGGATGAAATTTAACGGGCACAAGGAATATGGATTCTGGGATTACCCGATCGGCGGACGAGGAATGCACGCTGATCGAATGCTGGCCGCTCAAAAGGCAGAAGCCGACGCCGGGCAGCAGAAACCCTGGCACGAAGTCGAGCCCGATCCATCGATGGTTGGTGGCTATGCCGAAAACGATCGCCCCGGACCAGCCGCGTGGATCGATGGCAACTTCAAGCTGCATCGAACCGCGTCGAAGACTGGCGAAGAGGGTGTCCGATATCTCCTCTACGATCTGAACACCGACGTCGTCGAGAAACGCGACCTGTCGGAGGCTCTGCCCGAGCGAGTCGAAGCAATGAAGAAGAAACTCGAAGCCTGGCAGCAGTCTGTAATCCGCAGCCTGAACGGCGAGGACTATGTTGCGAAGTAGCGTTTGGCGATTCTGCCATCCTGAATTTTGATCGCAGAGTGCGCCGAGTTGAAACTCGCAGTCATCAGGTTTTCACGCCAGGCCTTAAAGGCGATAAGACTCAAAGCATCAAGCAGTATCCCTTGGTGCCCATTCCGCGAATAAGCGTTCGGTTGCTGACGGCACAGAGTGTGACCTTCGAGGTTGCTGGTGTTTTCAGTCTGGGCAGACAGCTCTCGACGCGTGCCCATAGAAGCAGCGCAATTACCAGACTGTCGACGGAGCAGCAGATGATGACTGGCATCGTTCTTCGCCGTGCTCGTGGTTGTTGCAATTGTGAGCGTCTTCGCCGTTGAGGAGTTCTGTGCTACTGATGCTGCGAGGGCAGTTCAGTGGTTACAGGTTTAACGTGGAATACTTCGACAAACAGGGCATAGAGCGCCGGCACGACGAGCAGTGTCAGCAGCGTGGCGACAATCAATCCGTAGATCATGCACCAGGACATTCCTTCCCAGAGTGGGCCGCCACTCATGGCCAGTGGCAGAAGGCCTCCGATCGTAGTCGCAGTTGTCAGGAAGATTGGCAGCAGACGTTGTTTGCACGCGTCAACCAGGCAGCTTCGAAACTCGTCTCTTGTCAGGCCACAAATGGGCCCTGAGCCATCTGATTTTTCGGCCGCGTCTTTGATCAACAGGTCGGCGAACTCGATAAAAATGATGCCCGTGTTCAGCACGATTCCGAACAGCGACAGAATGCCAAGCTGCGGCATAAAGCCGAGTGCGTTATCCGTGAAGTAGAGGCCAGGCAAAGCGCCGATCAGTGCCAGCGGCAAGGTCGACAGAATGATCAGCGGCTTGGCCCAGCCGTTGTACTGAATCACCAGGAGCAGAATGATCGACATGACCGAAATGGCGAGACACACAGCCAGGTAAGCAGCGTTCTCGTTGGACTTTTCGAGGTTGCCGCCAACTTCCACTCGGAAGCCGGCTGGCATGTCAGAGATGATCTGCTGCATCTCCGGGGATTTCATGATGCCGATAACGAGATCGTTGCCCAGCACGCCAGGCTCTACCTGTGACGAAACAGAGATCACTCGATTGAGGTCACGTCGTTCGATCGTGGCTGGTTCCCAGCGAGGCGTCAATTCGGCAATGGCGGAGAGTGGGACTTTTTCGCCACTGGAAGCTTCTACAAATGCGGCTTGTAAACCATCCAGTGAAGTACGCTCATCGCCTGTCAATCGCAGATAAACGGGCACCAGGTGATCGCCTTCACGGAACGTCGTCAGCCGATGCCCGGAGTAATAGGCGTTGAGCGTGTTGGCGATGTCCAGGTTCGTCACACCGGCCAGACTGGCACTGTCTTCATCGACGTCGACGTGCAACTGGTAGCCGCTAACGCCCCATGAATCAGTGATACTCCACGTTTTCCGTGTATCACGAATCAGCTCTTTCACTCGTGCAGCAAACCGTTGCATCGTTGGCATATCGGCAAAACCCGCCCCAACCACTCGTACTTCGACAGGAGCTTCCGAGGGTCCCAGTTGCAACTCTTGCGGAACAACTCTTGCGCCAACGATCGGCTTGATCGCCAGAGCTTCGTCTCCACGTTCGGCGATTTCCCGCACGCGGCGAACCAAATCTGGCGTGAACTTCGCATCAGAAGTACGAACGAGAATTTCTGCATAGGCGGCATTGGCCGGTTCAGGATTCCAGCTCAAATACCATCGTGAGCCACCCCGACCAATCATAGTCCTGAAAGCTCGCACCTGTTGGATCTGGTTGCCGGATTCGTCAACAACCGGTTGCCCGGCAGAGTCAGTCAGTGGGCTTAACTTCTGAACGATCTCTTCAACGTTCCGTGTTATGGCGTCTGTCTGCTCGATCGTCGAATTCTCAGGAAGGTAAATCTGGATCGGAAACTGATCGCGCATATCTTTCGGAAAGAATTCTGAAGCGACAGGGAGTTTCAAAGTGACGGCCAGTAATGCAACCGCAACACCGATCGTTACAAACTTGAAGTCGATGCATGCTCGGACAGCCGCCCCGAAAATGCGGTCAATCGGGCTGACTTTCTCCTCAGTTGTGACGGCGCCACCTTTCCACTTTGCGTAGACGTTCATCAGCTTTGCAAGCAACCACGGCAATGGTGCGGATGGTTTTGTCGGGTCAGCCGGAGCACGTATGAATGCTGCTGCCAGAATCGTGCAGAATGTCATTGCCAGAACCCAACTGATTCCGAGCGTGATCGAAAGCGTCACGGGGAGGCTGTAAACGTACTCCCGAGTACTTCCGACCAGTCCGATTAACATCGGAGCGAACGCGGCCACGGTGGTGGCAGTGCCCATCAGCATGGCCGTTGATAACTGAGATGTTCCTTTGATGCTGGCTTCAACAGGCGACATGCCTTCGATCTGATTCGTTCGCGACTGATCGCACACCTGCACGGCGTTATCGACGAGTAGCCCGAGCGCGATGATGATCGATGCCAGAGAAATCTGTTCCAACTGCACACCAAACAGAGTCACCAGCGCGATGGCTGCCAGCACGACGACAGGAATATTGGCGGCCATGACCATCGCGGATCGAAAGCCGACGACAAGGTAAACAACAATCACCACGATGACGACGGCGCCAATCACGTTGCTGAGTACCTGCTCGATTTTTGCCGTCACATTCACCGATTGATCGGACACATATTCAATACCGATGTCAGGCGGGACTGACTGTTCTACAAAGCGCATTTTGTCGACACGTGCCCTGGCCGCTTCGCAGACATCGACGATGTTCGCTCCAGACTTGATCGATAGAGCCACCATGACGCACGGTCGTTTGGTCTCTGGATCACCGTAGCGCGAGATCACCTGCCGGGGATCGACATAATCACGCACGACAGTGACACCCTGGTCCGGCAGATAAACCTGTCGCGTGTCGTTGCCGCTTCCGGCGAGTCCGGTCACGATTCCATTGAGTTCTTCAACCGCGTTCAGCTCGCCACCCGGCTTAACGAAGAACCGCCCGGATCCGGTGTCGATGGTTCCTCCAGGAGCCACAATGTTGCGTGACTGGACCAACTGCTGGAGCTGGTTACTGGTCAGTTTCAGTTGCGACCAGGTTCCTGCATCGGTTTCCGCATAGATTGCTTCCTCGACGACTCCATACTGTTCTGACTTGGCGACTCCGTCGAGCAGCCGCAATTCGTCTTTGATCCTTTCGGAGATCGTGTCCAGATCCCGCAAGGAGTATTCGTTGCGGGGCTGGATGACTTCCTCGCCAGGTAATGGAGTCTGATAAATCGCGATGAGGATCACATAAGTGTCGCCGTACTCGTCGTTAATGATCGGCGTAATTCCCTGTTCGGGCATCTGCACTCGACCGACGTTCGCGCGAACCTTGTCCCACACGTTTGCGATCATTTCGGGAGAGACGGTCTCTTCGGCATCAACAAAAACCGTTGACAGGCCGTTTGTCGTTGTCGAGCGGACGATTTTCACCGCGTCAATACGGTCACAGGCTTCTTCAATCGGCTTGGTGATAAGCTCTTCAACTTTAATTGCCGGAGCGCCCGGCCACGATGTTGAAACAGCACAGGTACGAACGGTGTACTCAGGATCTTCCCGGCGAGGCATCGTGAAAAATGACACCATACCCCATGCCATCAGCAAGATGACCATCGTGAGGACGATTGGGCGGTAACGGATCGCGAAGGCGGCAAGGTTCATCAGTTGCCCTCCACTTCTGCCGCCACATTGACCGCTTCGCCATCAACCAGGTAGTGGACACCGCCCAGGACAATCTGCATTCCTTCGGTGAGTGGTCGATCACCGACCGCCTGAATTCGTTTATACGTATTCGGTCCGTTTGAGACGGACACTTCAACACGTTGAACTTTGCTGCCACCTGCCGAACCGTCAACAACGAAGACATGGTATCGACCGGATTGTTCGCTGATTGCATCGATCGGAACATAGAAGCCTGCTGGCAGACGACCGGCACTGAGATCGACTCCCGCCAGGTCGCCAGGTCTCAGAAGCCATTGCTCCCGCTCGAACAACACGGAGTCACCGGTGAGGTCAGTCTCGCCGTCCGGCAGGTCAAGCTTTCCAATCACGCGGTCGGCTTGGAGGTCGAATGTTGCCGGGTCGTTGATGGTGATTTCGCGGAATGTCCACAGGCCCAGAAAACTGGGAGTCTGTGCTCCTGCTGTGACTCGAACTTTTTCAACCTTAAGCAACGGTCCACGCGAACGTTCGCCATCATTGCCCGAATCGATGATTTTCCAGATATATTCTCCCTGGTCGTCCTTGTGGATCGCGTTCTTCTCGATGAAATAATCGTCGCTGTCGTCAACGATTCCGCTGATGCAGGCCCAGATGTCTCGAGTCTTCGCCAATGATTCCGTATCAACATCTGCGGGAACAACTGCTGGTATCTGGCGATTTCTGACAAGTAACGTGATCGTGAAAGTTCGAGTCGATGAATCGGCGACGGCATCGGTCATGTAAACGATGGCTTCTTCACGAACTGTCGATCCGTCGGGTAAAGGCAGAATGACCTCCAGCGAATCCTTATAGCGCATCTGCCGGGCGCGCTCAGCGGAGACTTCAAACTCGACTTTCATTGGGTCCATCATCTGGACGGTGACAACACGCTCACCACGTTGCACAGTTCCGCCGGGGATAATGTGTACTTCTGCAATCTGGCCGCGAAACGGCGCATACAGCGTGCAGTCTTTCAAATCGAGTTCTGCATCTTTGAGGGCTGCCTGAGCTTGTTCAATCTGGGCGTCCAGTGAAGCAATTTCGGCAGATTTCGCTTCTTTGGTTGCATCGATCTGGGCGACCTTCGCTTTTGCAGTCGCCAGATTCGCAGTGTACTGGTCCATTTCAGACTTCGCGATGGCGTCCTTTTTGAAGACTTCTTCAGCTCGATTGAAATCAGCCTGAGCGAGTTCCTGTGCCGCAAGAGCCGCCGCCTGTTGAGCCGGCAGGACTTTTCCTTCCTCAATCACTGCGGCAATCTTCTGTTTCTCCAGAGTGGTAATTTGAGCTTGGGCACTGGCGATGGCAGACTCGTAGCGTTCCGGGTCAAGTCGAGCCAGTGGTTGTCTTTTTCCGTCCTGCCCAGCCTGATCACTGACATTGCTTTCCGGCTCGATGACGTACTGCACTCGACCGTTGACTTCAAAGCCAAGCTCTTCCGTCTTCCATGACCCGACAACGCCGGCCACGGCCAGTGACTTCGCCGGATCAGACTGTCGCAGCCTGATCACACTCACTGGCCGAGGCGTCTGCTCTTGAGTAACCGGCACATCCGATTCTTTTGAGCAACCAACCAGCGTGGCAGTCAACACGGCGAACAGACAGTAAGTTTTCAAGCTGCTTTTCTCAGATGCGGTCATCTCAATGCCTTGTCTTAAAAAATTCGTCACCATGTTGATCCCGCATTCGATTCTCAATTTCAGCTCGGTCGCTTTTGATGAGATTCCAGATGTGAATTCGTTGCTGCGAACCTTTCGTGACAGCAGCAGCCTGACGCTCACGAACTTCCTGCAGGTTGCTGCTCACTTTGACGGACGGCTCCCCATAACCAACGACTCCCCAGTAGCTGGTCGCTGCCCAACCCGGCGTGTAGTCAACATCGTAAACCAGAGTTTCCTGCTCCGCGTTTACCTGAACACCTTGCCCTCGCAGCGATGCAGCAAGACCTCGAATTCGCTCACTCACTCGTCGTCCGAACCCAAGTAGTTCCCGCTCAACGCCGGAGGTTGGCAGGTAATCAATCCGACGAGCAAAGTTGTCGAGCCACGTTGCAGACCGAGAAGGCTTGTTTGCATTATTGATGCGATCGATATCGTCGATGACCTGCGTCACCGAACGGTAATATCGCTGTGACGCAGCAAGTTCGTTCTCAACCCGTGAGACCCGTTCATTCTGCAGTGGCGGCTCGGTGGAGATGGACTCACCGTTTGCTTCCTGCGGCAGGGACGGCGATGTAATCAAGGAAAGCACACGTCTTAGACTTTCGTCAGACAGGTTCATTGAAAGGGTGACTGTCTTCGATTGTGCAGTTACCTCCGCCGTTTCGAATTCATCAAGCGACATGTGCATGTCTTCGACGACGTGTCGAAAGACGTTTGCCACGTCTTTCGCTGATTTCGACGCATCTTCTCCGAAATGAAGAACGACTTTTGCTGACGTCGATTCTTCAATCGTGACAAAGAACGATGCTCCACGCAGCGTACTAAGCAACTGTGGAAGGTTCACTCGCGCGACAACGTCGCCCGGTACCAGACCGTGACCTTCGAGGTAGCGCTGGACGCCGTGGACGTCGGATGTGTCGGTCAGATCGACAGCGTGAATAATGTCAGCCTGCTGGTTGATTGCCGCCTGGAGATACTCGGTAAGTTTCCCTGTTTCTCCGTCTGCGGCAGAACGAGCCCACCTGGCTACTTCCTGACGGACAGCCGGCGTTCGTACGCCCAATGTGCGAGGCTTGATCTCAATCAGCAATGAGTCCCGCTGGCCTCGCACTGACCGCAGGCCCGACAGCTTCTCGACTCTTGATTCTTCCTGCCGGGCGATACTCTCCAGAGTGACAACCGGTGGCAGATCAAGCAGTCCCGCTGACCATACCTGCTCATGAAGCCCTGGTCGGACGAGCGATCCGATGACCAGCGTGTTTACCCAGGGCGGAATCCGCGAAGCACCGGCGAGGAATTTCTCATTGGCTGTTTCTTTCCAGTTCTCAGCCTTAGCTCGCTGTGAATCAAGAATCCTGGCGACTCGCACAACACTGACCATATTG
>JADHNX010000169.1 GCA_016779365.1 Planctomycetaceae bacterium | reverse complement strand
GGCGATACATTGTTCTTCCTGCAGCGCTAGATGGATTCAAGGTCGGCAACGGGACGAAGAGGGGGAATGAACTTTTTCATAGGGCATTCGCTGTGGACTCAGTCCAATAGGTAGTCCGGGTATTTCCACGTGTACTTCTTACCCGCGGACTTCTTCTTCACTGAGCGAACTTCCTTTGTCAGCCTGCGGAGCTTCTTTGGATCAAGTAGCGGATCGTTGGTTTCGCGACGCCACCGATCGAGTCGTTCCTGCAAGTCCGCAAGTACCTTCGCGTGACCAGGGTCTTCGGCGAGATTGCGGAACTCGTAAGGGTCCTCCTGCAAGTCATACAGCTGATAACGCGGCGGCTGGCGCATCAACGCATACGCTGCTTTGACTTCTGGACGGGAGGCAGCGATAACCGCGTTGAGGTCCAAATTGCCGCCGTCATTCTGCCCGCGGTTGCTGGCTTGCAGCTTCTCAATCGTGATGTCGTAGTCGGGGTGAATCGTATCGGGCAGCAGGCTTTCGATAAGTTTGTAGCGCTCGCTGCGAACGCTTCGCTGCGGAAAGTAATTGGGCGCCGCTGCGTGTGTGTGATACTCGGCGAAATAGTGGGTCCTCCAGTTGGCCGAGCCCGACTGAAACAAGGGCTGAAGCTTCGCTCCCGGTAGCCCCGGAACTTCGTCGGCTCCTGATGCGTCAAGCAATGTCGGCATCAGGTCCAGTGTCGAAACCAATTCATCCCGAACCTGAGGGGCAATGTGACCCGGCCAGCGCATCAACATCGGAATGCGCAATCCGCCTTCGTAGCACGTCCGCTTGCCTCGAAGCATGTCGGCCCCGTGATCACCGATGTAGATGACGATGGTGTTATCGGCTTTGCCTGATTGATCAAGAACGTGCAGCAGGTCACCGACGAGCGAATCGAGTCGACTCATGCAGTTGTAATGGTCGGCCACCATCTCACGAAACTCGGGCGAGTCGATGCCCATGTAATCCATGACCCTCACATCGTCTTTGGTTTGCGGATTCTTTGGCAGTCCATCAACCTGTGCAATCCAAGGTCGGTGTGCGTCCGGGTAGTTCACGCTCAGGAAGAACGGTTTCTCGCCCGCGTCCATGAACTCCTTCGCGTGCCTGGCGTAGTCACTCAGCTTCGTCCGCTGGAAGTTTGCACTGGTGATTTCATGCGTGTCGAACGGAAACGCGGATTCCGGATTGATATGCAGCTTGCCAATGATGCCGGTCCGATAGCCAGCCTCCTTTAAGCACCGAGGCAGATTGGGGGTGTCTGCTCGGTACATCCGAAAGCCCCAGGTCGCCAGACCGAACTGGCCATGCTGATGCGGATAGAGTCCGGTCAGAAAGCTGGCGCGCGACTGGCTGCAACCTGCCTGAGGCACAAAGGCCTGGCGAAAAAGAATGCCATCCTCTGCCAGTTGATCGAGATGCGGAGTTCTCGCAAACCGATCGCCGTAGCAACCCAGTTCGGGACCGTTGTCTTCGGAAACAATGAGCAGGATGTTGGGTTTCGTTTGGGCGAGTCCTTTACTTGAGATAAACAAGCACAACAACGCTAGAATTGGAGACGAGTATTTCATAATGCATTCACGTGTACGATGAGTTGCCAAAGAGGGGTGGAGCTACATGCCTTCCTGCACATCAGCGTTCCGCTTCCGTGGTAGCTTCACATTCTCACAGTCAATTGGAACCGCCCTTTTCTTTCCTGGAGTTCTTTACTTCATCTTTCCCATAGAACTTGATGAGCCCTTTCTTTTCCATTTCCGGGTAATCGCCTGGCCTTATCTGGTGTGTTATTTGGGTCAGATTCTTTGGCTCACGGACGATCTTTCGATCAGGAAACTGCATCACGATGTCATCCATGATTCCCTGCAGTTCCTTGCGAGTCGATTCGACTTCCGGGCCAGTCACTGGCTCTTCTTCCATCACGTCTTTACCCACGTTAAACAGTCGCCCATCGGAATAGAGCTTCCAGTCCTGGGTACGCACCCAGCAGTGAAAGCCCCTCTTTGAGCTGCCCGAAGACTGAAAGGCCCAGCCACGCGCATTGCTT
Source organism: Planctomycetaceae bacterium (assembly GCA_016779365.1). GTDB lineage: Bacteria > Planctomycetota > Planctomycetia > Planctomycetales > Planctomycetaceae > JABMPE01. Next base: position 6,838 of record JADHNX010000169.1, on the reverse strand, counting down.
TCGTCGCCCTTCATCAGATCAAGAAAGCTGGTGCCATCCGTATTCTCCGGCACCTTTGACTGAGTGACGTCAGCGATCGTTGGCAGGACATCACTGAAATCAATCGGGCTGTCGACGACCGTTTCCGGCGGAATAACACCAGGCCAGTTCGCCACAAAAGCAACGTGGGTTCCAGCATCGGTCGGATAGCCCTTGCCACCGTAGACATATCCACGCTGTGGCAGGGGCGAGATGATCGCCTGTCCCGTCCCATTGTCACCGGTGACCATGATCAACGTCTTGTCTCGCAAGCCGGTCTCTTCCAGCTTGCTGACCACCTTGCCGATCATCCGGTCCATGTGCTCGACCATATCGCGAAATCTTTCGATGTTGCGCCGTCTGAGATTCTTGTTCCAGTCTGGACTATCCGGGGTCGGATCAAACGGCGAATGCACATGAATCATTGGGTAGTACGCAACGAATGGTTCGTCCTTGTTCCGTTCTATGAAGTCACAGATAAAGTCGCTGACCAACTCTGGTCCATAATCGTCTTCAGAAACTTCAACGCGCTCCCCGTTCTTGTAGAGAGTTGGTGCTCTGTACCGAGGAGCCTTGTCCTGGAAGTTCCAGAGCATGTATTCATCAAAGCCCGCCTCAAACGGCCCCTGGAAGTTCTCCGGGCTCAACTGCCATTTTCCGGCGATCACGGTTTTGTAGCCGTTGTTCTTCACCATTTTGGCAAATGTCGGCTGGCTCAAGTCCATGTTGTAAAACTGGGTGTAGTTGCGCAGTCCATACCGTCCGGTCATGATTTTTACTCGCGACGGCGTACAAAGCGGCGCAGAATACGCGTGGTCAAAACGAGCTCCTTCGCGCGCGAGCTTGTCGACGTTCGGAGTTGAATAAAACTCGCTGCCATAGGCTCCGTAACACTCATACCCAATGTCATCCGCCATGATCAGGACGACGTTAGGCTTATCTTCAGCGGACAATAGGTGGGGCAGACCCAGCCCGCTGAAGAAGACAAATGAGAGCGTGATTCTCTTTGCGATATCGATCATTCATGTAATCCTTGAGTCACTTCGACTTACTCGTTGTTCTTGAGGCGTGTGTCTTGCTTATTCGTTTTCTTTTTCTGTTCCCTGCAGTAATCGGGGCGATGAAGACCGTCGCAATGAGAAGAAGATATTGCCATTTAGCATCTTATTCATCGTGATATCCCTTCTCCTATTCAAGCACTATGGAAGCGAGTCTGAGCAGGATTTGGGGTGATTCCAGTCTGTCATAGCTCCCAACCGGCCCGGTAATCCCGACGCAGGAACTGATTCGCCGCCAAGTGATTGGTGAACGCCATTTCTTCAGAATCCCAAAGCAGCTTCTTCTGAGTGAGATCGTCGCGCAATTGCGCGCGAAGCGCTACGTTGCCCAGTAGGACGCCCTCCGTCAGTGGTCCTGCCCAATCAAAGTTGGACCCGGCCTTAGGTCCGCCTTTGCAGGCCAAGATCCACTCCTCGTGGTGCCCAGGCGAACGAGCCAAGACTTTCGGAGGAGCTCCATATTCCCTTGCTCGGCTTTCTGGGAACATGTGCCAACCGTTGTCCCAGTCGGTCAGGATCACGCCCTCATCGCCGACCAACATGACGCCGTTGGCAGCCATCACGTTACCGTCTTCGAGTACGTCCGGCCGTGGAGGCCTCAACCCACCGTCGTGCCACTGCACTTTCACGGGTGGCATATCACCCCGAGCAGCAAAATGAAATGTCACCACCGAACCAAGGGGATACGATTCGTCGTTAACGCGCGTCGAGACTGCCTCGACACTGGTGGGTGCTTTCAGCTTTAACGCGCGATACACGGGATCAAAGTAGTGACAGCCCATGTCGCCTAGCGCGCCAGTTCCGAAGTCCCACCAGCCTCGCCACTTGAACGGCGCGTACGATGGGTGGTATGGCCGCATCGGAGCCGGCCCGATCCACAAGTCCCAGGCCATCGTACCGGGAACAGCAGGCGTATCCGTTGGACGCGGAACTCCCTGTGGCCAGTATTCGCCATGAAGACCACGCGAAGGCCGATCGGTCCAGATGTGGGCTTCGCGAATCGGCCCAATGGCGTTGTCCATGACGTACTCCCGGACGGTCCGCGTGTCATTGTCTGCTTGTGCCTGATTGCCCATTTGCGTTGCCACGCCTGCCTCGCGGGCCGCTTTCGCTAATTCGCGGGCTTCCCAGATCGAGTGCGTCAATGGCTTCTCGCAGTAGACATGCTTGCCAAGCCGAATCGCGGCCATCGAAGCGTGAAAGTGATGATGGTCGGGAGTCGATACAATGACCGCATCGATCTCCGATTCCATTTCGGACAACATGACGCGATAGTCTCTGTATCGCTTTGCACTCGGAAGCTTCTCGAACGACTCAGCCGCTCGCTGCCAGTCAACGTCGCACAGGGCCACGATATTCTGCGACTCCGTTCCCCGGATATTGCTGCCAGCCCTGCCACCGGCTCCGATGCACGCAATGTTCAGCTTTTCATTAGCGGCATAGGCGCGAGCCGAACCAGCCTGCAGAATCGTAAACGCGGCCGCTGATGTCCCCACGGCTTTCAAGAAGTGTCGACGATTGACATTCAAGTGCATGACATAACCTCCGCACAGTAAATGAGAGTTAAACGCCGTCGCATTGCGTGAATCAATCTCGGGCAACGATCCTCTTCTTCCGAGATAGGGTGCGGCTCGGTCCCGGTCGAAGCATAGCGGTTACGCACCAGAAGCCGATCGCAACTGATGCTAAACTGGAATCGCGTCATCTGCGCTGCGACTATTGGCATCACGGTCTTCCTTCTATCCAAGCGAGATTGAAGCGAGCCAATGAGAGGTTTGCGTAGGCCCAGTCTCTTGTTCGCTCGATCTTGGGCTTAGGCACGCCCGATTCGTAGAAGCAGAGAATTGTTCCGTCCGACAGAACTGCAAGATCGCTGTAGGCGCTCGGGCCGGGCTCGATCGTACGCTGGATAGACCAAGTGATCCCGTCATTGCGACTCAGATGAATCGTCAGGTTACGCCTTGCCGAGTGTTTGCGTTTCGCGGTCTGCGCGTTCGAGAACAGGAGTTTGTAGGGAACATCCTGGTCAATCGAGTGCTTCGTCACGCCCGCCATACATCCCGGCTCTTTGAGTTCATCCGCGATGCGAGGCGCGGACCAGTCGCTGAAACCGTTGGAACTGAAGGTGACGAGGCGACGATTGCGTGAATCCCCGTTTCTCGCCGTCAGCATCACACTGCCATCGGACCGCTCCACCACGTTCGCTTCGCCTCCAGTCGGAATGGCTGGGTTGCCCGCATGCCACGTCGTACCGCCGTCGTCACTATAGATGGTCGCCGCCGCCTTGCCGGTTCTACCGGACAATCGATAATCGGACATCCAAACCGGAACAATCAGTCGACCATTCGACAACTCGATCCCATGCCCAGGCCCGGTCGCAATCGCCTGCCAGTCGATGTGTTCACGGAACGAGTTAAGAGCTGACGTGATTTCGATTGGAGACGACCACGTTTGCCCATCGTCGTCACTGTGAATCGAGAAGCATCGCATGTACTCAACACAATAGATCAGATGCACCCGTCCTGAGCGTGTGGCAATGGCGACTGGATTGTTAACCGTTTGCTCATTCGGTCCGCCCATGTCCTTCGCTTCCTTTCCCGGAGGAAGCACTGGATTCCTGGGTAGGCGAGGTCCCAAGTGAGCAACTTGCACGGGTGGAGCAAATGTCTTGCCGCCATCGTTGCTTCGCCGAAGATGAACTTCGATCTCCCCACGATCCGCGATGCTAAACTTCCTGGCTTCACAGTATGCCAAGACCGTACCCTTGGCCGTCACCACAATGCCTGGTATTCGATAGAGCACGAATCCGTCGGTCTGCTCCTCGAAAAGTACCGACTTCTCGAAGAAGGGCTCGGTTGCTTGAGCTGCACCAACCAACACGCAGCAAGCGATGAAGCAGGAGGCAACCCGGAGAGAATTCTCGCGGATACCAAACCGATGCGGATGGTTCATCATTCCCTCGCCACCTTTCGTCGTGACGCGAGCAGACCGTCCATCTGATCGTTCATGCGTTGGAGCAAGTCAGGGTGACTCGCTGCAATGTTCTGCTGTTCGATCAGGTGCCCGGCATGTAGCGTGGCGTTTTGTGGCCCAGAATAATCGTAGAGTTCTTCTGCGATCGTCTCGCGCGACTGCCAATCGATCCATCGGGTATAGCGTGCATTCTCAGTTCGGATTGAGTAGCCCATCACCTCGGGTGTCGTACTCGTCCAGGGCCGATTGAACTGGCTCAAAACCGTGTCGCGGCCTGGTGCCTGCGGATCTTTGAGTATCGGCGAGAAACTGCGGCCGTCGAGATCCGCCGGCGCACCCAGTCCAGCTACAGCAGCCAGGGTCGGATACAGGTCGACCATCTCCACTAATGAGTCTGTGGCAGAACCTGGTTGGGCAAGATTCGGTGTACGAATCAACAACGGCACGCGGGTATCAAGTTCAAAGTTCGTCGCCTTGCACCACCGGTTGGTTTCACCCAAAGCGAACCCGTGGTCTCCCCAGATGACAACAATCGTATTTTGTTCGAGCCCAAGCCGCTTCAATGCACCCAGTACTTTGCCAACTTGTGCATCGACATAGCTCACGCACGCGTAGTAACCGTGCCGCAGTTGTCGACTTTGTTCGACGTCCAGATCTTCGTCCTTCGGCACGCCCTTGTAACCGCCCAGTTCACGATGAGAATGCAGGGCGATTTTGGGAGAAAGCCGAACTGGCTCGCGTATACCCTCCGGCAGTTCAAACGCCGCTCGGTCATGCAGATCCCAGTACTTTTTTGGCGCGTTGAAGGGCAAATGCGGCTTGAAGAATCCAACCGCCAGGAAGAACGGCCCGCCGTCTTTCTTTAGATTCTCAAGGGTCTTGACGGCCACATCGGCTAGTTTGCCATCGGGATAGGCGTCATCTGCAACGTCAGCGACTTCGTAAGCTGCCTGCTTCTTTTCCTTGCCCTGGTTGTGCGGTAGCACATAGTTCTTCCACCCTTTGCGTTTCAGGGTTTCAGGTTCCGACCACGAAACCGGGTCAAGCTCCTTCTCATTGCCGCTGAAGATCTTTCCGAAACCGAGTGTACGATAGCCGTCTTGCTTGAATAGCTGCGGCAGCGTCACATGATCCGGATGTCCTTCCCGGAACCGATTGCGGTTGTGCCAGACCCGAGTGTGGTCCGGCAACAGTCCGGTCAAAAGAGACGTTCGCGAAGGCCCGCAGACCGCCTGCTGTACATACGCCCGATTGAATCGTCTGGCGGACTTTGCGAACTGATCGATGTTAGGCGACTTGGCGAGAGGATCCCCGTAGCAACCCAATGCTGGCCGCAGATCATCAATCGCAATGAACAGAATGTTCGGACGCTCTGACACAGAACTAGTTGGAGTCTGGGCAGAGGTCGCACTCGCACCAAGGGCAAAGCTGAGAAGCATGCCGGTGGCGGAAGTCGTCAAGACTTTCGACCAAATCACCTGAAGCCCATCGAAACTCTTGACGAGTTCCGCTACCTCACGTTGGTATCCGCCGAAACTCTTGACGAGTTCCCCAAATAGTCGATTCATGGTTTCACCCTTTTCTCCGAAGGTGATCCAGCACCTGCTTTCGGCCCCGCTGAATTTGCTCACTCGTTAACTGACGCGCACGCGCATGGTCTCGTGCGCGAAGAGCCTCGATCAGATCACTCCTGCCAGCGCAGGTGTACTCCGCGACTTCAGCCGGGAGCAGCCGAGGATCGTCGCGCTGAGCGTCGAACACCTGGCCAATCGCTCGGTGCTCGTGAACAACTCGTGCCAGGAGCGGGTTTTGGGCGGACTCGACCAGTAACTCGTGAAACCGTTGTTCATTGTCCAGCCACAAGTTCATCTGCCGCTTCGTGGCGAACTTCTTTGCGTTTGAAGCGACCTGACGTGAGAATTCCCACGCTTCTTCAAGAAGCGATTCCAGCTCCTCCAATTGATAGGGCGTAATGTTGCGTGCCGCTTCACCCGCCGCGCAACTTTCCAGCGCATCCCGCAGGACATAAAGGTGATTGAGCTGCTCGCGATCCACCTTTCGAACGAATGCGCCGGCACCGGGAACATGCTCGACAAGTCCTTCAGAAGTCAGCCGATTGATCGCCTCGCGAACGGGAATGACGCTAACGCCAATCTCGTCTGCAAGGGCGCGATTCACGAGCTGTTTTCCCGGCGCAAGCTCGCCATCGGCAAGTTTACCTCGAATATGCGTGTAAGCCTTCTCGGCGAGAGACGGTTCCATTGCATCCCTTTTCCGGCGGTCGGTTGCGGTCACCACTGACTATGTTATAACACGGAATAACAGCGATACAACCTCATCGTGAAGGACTATTCACACGCTACAAACGAATTCGTCCGGCCGTTACTGCAAAGAGCCATGAACACAAACTCTGTTGGACTAATTGGCGTCGGTTTATTGGGCTCTGCGCTTGCGAACCGATTGATGAAGGATGGACGCGGAGTCCACGGGTTCGACACCAACGAGGAACAACTGCAGGCCTTGAGCCAGTGCGGTGGCATCGCCTGCGATAGCGCGGCGGAAGTGGTTCAGAATTGCGATGTGCTGATTCTTTCTTTGCCAACCAGTGACGTAGTCCTTTCTTTGGTCCGGCAGCTTCGCACCGACTTCGAGCCGAGCCAGATTGTTGTTGATACAACGACTGGCGATCCGCAGCAGATGATTGCTGTCGGCCAATCGCTTGCGGAGCTTGGAGTGTCTTATCTTGAGGCGACGGTAGCCGGATCGAGTGCTCAGGTCACCGCGGGGGA
>JADHNX010000168.1 GCA_016779365.1 Planctomycetaceae bacterium | reverse complement strand
TCGTCGGCTGGCTATGACCTGACGCGATTGTTTGTGGGTTCGGAAGGAACGCTCGGGCTGATCACTGAGGTGACGCTGAAACTGGCTCCACGGCCCGAAGCAATTTCCGCTGCCGTTTGCAGTTTTGATTCCATCGACGCGGCGGTGGCGTCGGTCATTGACGTCATGGCAAAAGGGATTCCCGTCGCCAGGATCGAGCTGCTGGACGAAATTCAAATGGACGCCGTGAATCGGTATTCGGATTTAAGTTACGAAGTCGCACCGACGTTATTCTTCGAATTCCACGGAAGCGACGCAGCGGTTGTCGAACAGGCCGAACGAACGCGCGCGATTCTCGATTTGCATGGTGTCAGGAATTTTCACTGGGCGAGCGGGCAGGGCGAACGCGACCGGCTCTGGGAAGCTCGGCACAACGGCTACTACGCGACGATCGGTCTGCGTGAAGGTTCGATTGGTTACGTGACCGACGTTTGCGTCCCGGTCAGTCAGTTGGCCGAGTGTATTCGCCGCACAAAGGCTGACCTGGCGGGGTGTTCGGTCCCGGCTCCATTGTTCGGGCATGTTGGAGACGGAAATTTTCACGTCGTCTTCCCGATCATGCCGGGCGATGAAGCTGAACTGCTCGAAGTCAGAATGCTTGGTGCGAAGATGGTCGACCACGCACTGGCCTTAGGCGGAACCTGCACCGGCGAGCACGGGATCGGCATCGGAAAGATCGATGCCCTGCGCAAAGAACACGGCTCAGCCGTCGACACCATGCGAGCAATCAAGTCGGCACTCGACCCGAACAACCTGATGAATCCCGGAAAACTGTTCGACTGAATTTACTCGCTGACGAATCGTGATGGTATTTGTGAAGACCGCGCCCGTGACGGTGTGCTTTTAGAGATGCTGGCCTGTTCTGCATCGCTGGCGTCGGGAGGCGTTGGTGCGGCACAATCCTGCGTCCCCGCAGAGGTCGCTTCCATTCACGACGCGTTTCTTCAGTCGGCTTACAAGTCCAGTTTTCACATACGTTATGAGTAATCAGCATGACCGCACGCAGCACATTGCCGCCTCTTCTGTTGTTTTGCTTTTTCGCCGCTCCATCCGATGCGGCGGAGCGGTTCCTTGTTGAGGACGGGGCTCCCAAAGCGGTCATTGTCATTTCGGAGACTCCGACGCGGATGCAGCGGGTCGCCGCTCATGAGTTTCGGATGCAGATTGAGAAGATCAGCGGGGCGAGATTGCCGATCGTCACCGCGCCGAGCGGGAACGCCGTCAGGATTTACATCGGCGCGAGTCCGCAGAATCCCGTCCAGGCGGATGACCTGAAGTCTGGCGCTTACCGCATTGCTTCCGGTGAGAACTGGCTCGCGATGATTGGTGATGACAGCGAGTTCACACCTGCGGAGCCCTTCGCGAAGAACAACAGCGACATTCCGAGGGCTCAGGCCGAGTGGGAGAAGATCGTCGGCGCGCCGTACGGAATGCCGTCTCGCGGTCTGTACAAGAACCGTCTCCGGTTGCCGGGCGATACAGGCAAGCCCGACGGCGCAACCACGGAGCCGAAAGAGACGCTCGAAATCTGGGGGCTCGACGAACGAGGCAGTTTCAATGCGGTCTGCGGTTACCTGCGAAAGCTTGGGGCGCGGTGGTATCTGCCGGGAGAACTCGGCGAAGTGCTGCCGTCGCTGAAGACGATTCCGCTGCCGCAGATCAACGAAACCGTGCAGCCCGATTTTCCTTTGCGGCAGTTCAACTTCCGCTTCAGCACTGCCGGTCCCGAAACGTCAATGTGGGTCATGCGGCTCGGCCTGCGGAATGACGAGCGGCTGCAGATCGCTCACGGGATCGCCACGATGACCAACCATCAGGGAGTGTTCGACGCACACCCGGACTGGTTTGCGATTTATGGCGGCAAGACCGACTTCAAGCCTGGCGATTCGAAGTGTCAGGTCTGTTACTCGAACGACGAGCTGTTTCACGAAACCGTGCGCTGGGCGCGAGCACAGCTCGACACGTTCCAGTTTGAGACCGTCTCCATCATGCCCCCGGACGGGTATACGGCGATCTGTCAGTGCGAGAAGTGCAAAGGTAAGGACTCGCCGGAACGCAACGAGCGCGGGTCGCTCAGCGATCATGTCTGGGATTTCGTCAATCGTGTGGCGAAGGAGATCGCGAAATCGCATCCGCACGCGAAGGTGCTGAACTGCGCGTACGGCGTTTACACGCTCCCGCCGCTGAATATCGAGAAGCTCGAACCGAACGTGCAGGTGTGCATCGTCGGCGGACGGAGGCCGATCAACAAAGGCGGCGTGAAAGGCGAAGGAGAATCCGCTCCGGATGTGTTGCGGGCGGCCTGGGCCAAGAAGACGGACAACCCGCTGCTCATCTTTGAGAACTACCCGTTCACCAGTCGCGGATGGTATCTGCCCAGCTTTGCCGCGCACGCGATCGGCGACAGCGTAAACGCCACAAAGGGTGTCTCGGCCGGTGAAGACATCTGGCTCAGCGTGGCTCAGGATTTTTCCACGAACGGGATCGGCTTCAATCACTTCATGGTCTACTTCACCGCCCGGATGTACTGGGGCGGCGAGGACGCGGATGTGGACGCGATGCTGCGCGAATACTGCCGGCTGTTCTACGGCCCTGCCGAGCGCGAGATGCTCGCATTCTTCAGTTACTGCGAGGCGAACTGGAGTGCGATGGACAGTGACAAAGCAAAGGCTGACGAAGCACTTGCACTGTTCGAGCAGGCCAAAGCCCGAGCTGACGTTACGAGCATCTACAGCCGGCGGATCGGCCTCATTGATGACTATCTCAAGGGGCTGCGGATGAAGACCGAGCAACTCGGTCAGAAGCGAGGTCCGGTTCCAAAGGTCAGACTGGTCGGCGACGCGCACGACATCGTCATCGACGGGAAACTCGACGACGAGTACTGGCAGAAGTGTCCCGTCGCGGCGACCGGCCGATTCCGCGAGCTGCAGACCGGTCGCACGCCCACGTTTGGAACATCGTTCAAAGCCGGCTGGCAGGGCAGTAACCTCTACTTCGCCATTCGCTGCGACGAGCATCCCGGCGAAAAACCAGTCTCTGCCTCGACTCGCGATGACGACCAGGCCATCTGGCACGGCGACGTGATCGAGATCGAACTCGCCACCGAAACCCACTCGTACTATCAGATCGCCATCAGCCCCGCCGGTCACATTGTGGATCTGGATCGTGGAGCAGCGAAGGGACAGTGGTTTGGCTGGGACTCGAAGGCGGAAGTCGCGACGCACATCGCCGACGATCACTGGACCGTCGAGATTCGTTTTCCCGTCACTACTGACGAGAACGATCCGCTGAATCAGGTGATCGGCCGACATCCGACACAGAGCCTGCCGTGGCATATCAACCTGTGTCGGCAGCGCATCCGCGAGGACGGACAGGAGCTGAGTGCGCTCTCACCGACCGGCACGAACGGCTTTCACGTGCCGATGAAATTCGCGCACTTCTACGACGGCAGGTCGCATCAGTTCGAGTCGGATCCTGATGTAACCGACTTCGCCATCGGTTACCTCAACGCCGTTCGAGAACGCAAGGCGGCAGCCTTCGTCGCGCTCGCCGAGCTGCAGAAGATCACCGATGAGCAGAAATCCGCCGCGCTGGAACAGGCCGCACTGCTCGACAAAGCCAGTGCCGAGGCACTGATCGACCGCATCCCGATCGAGGCCGTGAAGAAGACTGCTCAGATGCAGAGCCTGCTCGCGCAGGGCAAGGCATCTGAAGTGATCGCACAGTTCGGCACTGACGATTTTGCTCAATGGCCTTTCTGGAAACGCGGCGACGGGTACCACTTGCGAGGGCGGGCTCATTACATCGTCAAAGACGGAGCCAGAGCCGAAGCCGACCTGATCAAAGCGCTGCCGTGGATCGCCGAGCCTCGAAGCCGCGACTCTCTGTTGCTGACGCTTGCCTCGAATCGGGAACGCAACCTTGGCGACGAGGACCGGGCACTGGAAGCGTTCAACGCGATCGTCGCCGGTCGAGAGCGGATCGGCGGAGCCGACGAGTACGGCGCGCTGCAGGGCATCGCGCGGATCCTCACTCGCCGAGGTCACTATGACGAAGCCCTGCAAACACTGAACCGGGCCAACCCGGACAAACTGCAGGGCGTCTGGCGCGAGAACATCCTGAAGTCGATCGAAGCGGTGAACGAGGCGAAACGCGACGGGGCGAAATAGGCATCCACGGCCTTGATCGACGATTGGGACTTCAGAAGGCGACGCCATGCAGACACGGCTCTACATCCTGATTTTTTGCGTGCTCGCTCTCGTGAACGACGTCTGCCAGGGCGACGACAAATCGGCGGAACTGCCCGACCTCGCCCTGCAGTCACCGCGCGTGCTGACCGACTTTGATCCGGACCACGCGAAGACTTCGCGCGGAGCACAAGGTGTTCCCGCCATCGAACGCTCATCGCAGGGACGTCTGTGGGCCGCGTGGTATACGGGCCGGAGCCAGCGCGGCGTTGAGAGTTCGTCCAGCTACTGCGTGCTCGCGACCAGCGGCGATGATGGTCAGTCGTGGTCGGAGAAACTGGTCGTTGAGCCGCTCCGCTTTGTTCACACTTACGATCCCTGTCTGTGGATCGATCCGAGTGGCAGGCTCTGGTTTTTCTGGGCACAAAGTGCCGGTGTGCAGGACGGTCGGATGGGTGTCTGGGCGATCGTCACCAACGACGCCGACTCGGAGTCGCCGCAGTGGTCGCCGCCGCGACGGATCGCCAATGGAGTCATGTTGAACAAACCGACGGTCCTGAAAAACGGCGACTGGCTGCTGCCTGTGGGCTTGTGGCGAGACAACACCAACGTGCCGAACGTCAAATTCGATGCCGAGGAACTCAAGCCGTACACGATCGAGATGCTGACTCACGACCTTGGCGACGAGCGTGGTTCCAACGTGTACCGCTCGACGGATCAGGGCAAAACGTTCGAACGCATCGGGCAGGTCCGCATTCCCGGCACGCGAGTTGACGAACACATGATCGTCGAGCGGCATGACGGCAGCCTGTGGATGCTGCTGCGAAATACAGGCGGCATCGCACAGAGCGTCTCGACCGATGGCGGCAGAACGTGGAGCGAAGGATCGCTCTACCAGCAGGGCCGCACGTTCGCCAACAAACGCTTTTTCATTCGTCGGCTGAACTCCGGAGCGTTACTGATGGTGCGGAACAACTCACCCGACGGACAACGCTCACACATGACAGCCTTCGTGTCGGACGACGACGGCTCGACGTGGAAAGGCGGGCTACTACTGGACGAAAGAGAGTCGTCATACCCCGACGGAATTCAGACTGACGACGGCACGCTATACATCATCTACGACCACCAGCGTTACACCCTCAACCGCGCCGGCCAGCGGGGAACAGGCTCCGTCGTGATGGCAACCTTCCTCGAAGAAGACGTTCGCGCCGGCAAACCTGTCACGGACAAAGTGCGACTTCATCAGGTCGTGACACAACTTCAGAACACGGACGACACGTCAGGAACGCAGGAGAAATGAGGATCCAATAGATAACCGCAGTAGCCGTAGGGCCGGTTCCTACAGGCTGATCATTTATGGTTGTCACGAGGCCGGTGGGAACCGGCCCTACTGATTCGTGCTGGCAGAGAATCGGAACGTTGTTTCGGAACCGCTCCTGACTCACAACGAACCACGCTTTTACTACGGAACTGAAAATGATGAACCATTGCCGCTGCTTTATTAATCAACTGTTGTGTTTCCTGCTGGCGGCGGTGAGCGGGGGGATTGCTGTGGACGGGCTCAGTGCTGCGGAGCGGCCTAATGTTGTGTTGATCTTTGCGGACGATCTGGGCTGGCAGGAAACCGGGTTCACCGGGTCGGACTATTGCGAGACGCCGAATCTGGATCGTCTGGCTGGCGAAGGTATGGTCTTTCGCAACGCGTACGCTTCGGCGGGGAATTGTCAGCCCAGTCGCGCGTGCATGCTCTCCGGTCAGTACACGGCGCGGCATGGGGTTTATGCCGTCGGAAGTACGAAGCGCGGACCGGCCGACCTGATGCGGATGCTTCCGGTTCCCAACCGTGGCAATCTGCCACTCGCAACCGTGACGCTTGGCGAGGCCATGAAGGCAGCCGGCTACGCGACCGGGTTCTTTGGCAAGTGTCACATGAAGGAGTCGGCCAGCGGGAAATCGGAGCACGCTGGATTCGATGTGGTGAAGGTTTCGCAACACGGTCTCAACAGCAAAGACCCGGAAGATCCCAAGGCGATCTACTCCATTACAAAGGCCGCCTGCGAGTTTATTGAGTCCAACAAGGACCGCCCGTTTTTTGCCTATGTGCCACACTATGCTGTTCACTCTGCCCTGCAGGGCCGGGCGGAAACTCTGGCTCGATTCAAAGTGAAGCCGAAAGGGGAACTGGGACACGGCGACCCGCTGCTGGGAGCCTGTCTCGCGGATCTGGACACGGGCATTGGAATGGTGCTGGACAAGCTGAAAGGTCTGGGACTGGAAGACAACACCCTGGTCGTCTTTACCTCGGATAATGGCGGGACGCACGTCCTGCAGGAGCCGCTGCGAGGCAAGAAGGGGTGCTACTACGAAGGCGGGATTCGCGTGCCGATGATTGTCCGCTGGCCCGGCGTGGTGAAGCCGGGTTCAGCCTGCGATGTGCCGGTACTGAATGTCGACTTCTATCCCACTTTTCTGGCCACGGCTGGAGCAAAGTCGCCAGAGTCCCCGCTGGATGGCGAAAACCTCACTCCCTTGTTCAGAGGTGATCTTTCACTGAATCGTCAGTCGATCTTCTGGCACTTTCCGGGCTATCTGGATGGCCCCGTTCCACGCGGTCGCGATGTAGTCTTTCGCACTCGTCCGGTGACAGTCATCCGCAAAGGTGATTGGAAGCTGCACCTTTACCATGAAGAGTGGCAGCTCGATGGCGGACGAGAAAAGATTGCTACTAATAACGCAGTGGAGCTGTACCACCTGGCCACTGACCCCGGCGAAACAACCAACGTCGCGTTGAGTCGGACTCAGCAGCGCGACGAACTGCTGAATGAACTGCTGGCCTGGATCGATCGTGTCCCCGCAACATTGCCCGAACAGACCAACCCAGCGTGGAAAGCTGACACCACTCTCAAAGCCGTGAAGAAGAAGTCGAAAAAGAAGGCTCAATGAATCGAGTCTTCACCGCTGGCAGGCAGTCTCTGCTGCCGAGAGTTTCAAGCGGCGTCTTCCATGTTTCTTCTCGGGAAGATGGTTCGTCAGGTTGCGGACTTGTTCTTGCCGATGTGAGGAAAATGAAAGCCGTCGCAGACGGGATAGATTCGAAACGTCCGCCAGGCGTTATGCCGTCCGTTCGAGACTCAAGCCGAGTATTCGATGTTTTTCTGCCTCGGTCGGTGACTCAACCTTAAACCAGATTGTGGAAGGCCGTTTTGATGCGAGCTGTCGTTTTTTTGAGTATTTGCTTTGTTCTGATCGTTCAGGGGGCGTCTTGTTCGGCACAGGGCGATGCTCGATCGGTAGATCTGGTGGAGGCTTTCAAGCCGCAGGTGAATTCGGTTTCTGGTCAGTGGTCGAAGGGTGAAGGTGAAATTCGAATTGCTGCCGGGACGACGGCTCGGGCTGTGTTTGCTGAGAATGTCTCGAAGGACTACTTGGTTGATGTTGAGCTGACTCGGCAGCGAGGTGCTGAGGTTGTTGCACTAATTCTTCCTGTTGGTCCAACTTCAGTCGCGCTCGAACTTGGCGGGTGGGGCGGTGAGACTCATGGTCTGGCGAGGGTCGATGGGCAGCCGACTCGTTCGGAGAAGAATCCGACGTCGGTGCGTCCGGGCAAACTTGAGAACGGCAGGCTTTACAAGCTGTCGGTGCGAGTCTCTCTGGAGGGCGACAACAGCCAGATTTCGGCGATGCTTGACAGGAAAAAGCTGTTCGCCTGGAAGGGGCCCGTTTCTCGACTGGAGCCTCACCTTGTGTTTAATCTTCCGAAACCAGGCTCACTGGGCTTCGCATCCAAAGAAAACGACGTCGTCGTTCACAAGTTCATTCTGACGACTGAGGATGTGTCGGCGCCGAAGCCGACGACTTCGGCACCAGAACCAGATTCTCCAACTACGAAGAATGGTCGAGTGTCGCTCGACAGTCTGTCGAAGCCGGGGACGCCCGGCTGGCAGTCGTTCAACGGCGCTCGATTCAAGCCCGAATCAGCCAGTGGAGCGGGAGTGGTTCAGTCGGTTCCTGGAGCGGGTGAGGGCGACCGAGGTGCGTTTGTTGCCGGACTCGACTTTGTCGACGGCACCATTGAGGTCGAGCTGAAAGGTGCTGTTCGACCGCAAAGCAGTTTTGTCGGCGTCGTGTTTGGCGGAGTGGACGGAAAGACTTACGAGAGCGTCTACTTTCGTACGTTCAATTTTGGAAGCTCCGACGCGGTCAAAAGGTCGCACGCCGTGCAGTACATCGCTCATCCCGACTGGCCGTGGGAACGGTTGCGACAGGAGCGGAGCGGTCAGTTTGAAAAGGCAGTCAGTCCTGAACCGAAACCCGTCGACTGGTTCAAAGCTCGTGTCGAAGTTGCCGGAGACACTGTTCTGGTATTCGTGAACGAGAGCAAGCTTCCCAGCCTTCAGGTCAAGCGTTTAACGAACCGACGCTCCGGCAAAGTCGGTTTGTGGTTCAACGGAATCGCCTCGTTCAGAAATTTGAAAATCAGCTCGACCGTCGATTGAATCTGCGATGTCAAAACGTCGACCTGTCGGCAGAGAGAGAGTTATCAGAAGTCAAGCTCGGCTTTGAGATCGTTGAAGTTGGCGAAGAGTTCGTCGATCTCGGCGAATTCGATGGATGTTTCCTCGTACCATTTGGCCAGCGTTTGAAGGTCTTCAATGTCCCGCTGGTCGATTTCCGGAAGC
>JADHNX010000167.1 GCA_016779365.1 Planctomycetaceae bacterium | reverse complement strand
GTTCTTCGATGTCACGAAACAGTTCAATGCCGATCTTGTACGGGTTGAGCCGTTGAGGACTCATCGCCATCGTGCCGCTGTGATGGTCGGCGTAACAGATAATTTCCGAGTCGTTCAGACCGTAAGTCGTCATAATGGTCGAGTGCCAGTAACTGGCCCAGCCCTCGTTCATGATTTTGGTCTGCCCCTGTGGCGCGAAGTAGTACGCTTCATCGCGAATGATCGACAGGATGTCATGCTGCCACGGCGCTAACTTCGCGTGCTGCAAAAGGAAGAGCAGCACGTCCCGCTCCGGCCGATCGGGGAATGATCGAGCCGCTTCACGTTCCAGTTGCTCCTTTCGTTTTTCCGCTGCCTGCCTCTGCAGAACGTCAGGCGGATTGATGAATTGATCCATGTACCCTTTCGATGGGAAACGTCCGCCGCGTCGCTCATCGTCTTTTTCGTCAGCCTTTGACTCGAAAGCGCTTTCGACCGGACTCGGATCGTCGTGCCGTTTCACATGTGGCAGATGAGGGTCGATCAGGTCTTCCAGCGACAGGCAGGCGTCGATGAATTCTTCCACCGGCTCGTGTCCGTAGCGATCGATGTATCGACTGATTCGCGACGCGTGATTCGCCATCTGATCAAGCATTTTGCGATTCGTCGGTGCGAACCAGGCGTTGTTCTTGAAGAAGTCGCAATGTCCATAAACGTGGGCAATCACGAGTTTCTGATCACCAATTTCGTTGGTATTGAGCAGGTAGGCGTAACACGGGTCGGTGTTGATGACCATTTCGTAGATCTTCTGCAGACCGTACGAGTACCCCTTCATCAGCTCGTCGTACTGAGCACCAAACCGCCAGTGCGGGTACCGAATCGGGAAGCCGGTATACGCCGCGAACATGCTCAGCTCTTCGTAGTCGACGTATTCAAAAATCGTCTCGAAGAAGTCAAGACCTTCGTGCCGGGCACGTTGCTCCATGTCTTTCTGGATTTTTGCGATGTGACCAGGAAGCGGTCGATTGATGCTGATCGCCATAAAAAGTCACCTTTGGGGTGAGACGGGGACAGGGAACAGATCAAGCCAGCTATTCTCTGCTCTCCATTTTCTGTTCCCTATCTGCCTTTGCCGAGAAACTTGCGGATCGACTCGTAGATCGCGTCTTTGCTGGGAATCTCAGACAGGATCAGGTTCTCGTGGTCATCCGTCAGTCTTGTCAGTTCGCGGATGAAGTCGCCCGAGCCGTACGGGCTTTCGACCTGCCCATAGCAGTACAGGTTGCAGTGAACCATGATGTCTTCGATAAGGATCTTCAGACACTCGTTGTTGTCTTCACCCCAGTTGTCGCCGTCGGAAAACTGAAAGCAGTAGATGTTCCATTCAGACGGCGGGAACTCACGCTGGATCAGATCCCGGCAGACTCGATACGCCGAGGAAATCTTCGTGCCGCCGCTCTCTCGCGTGTGGAAGAACGTGTCTTCATCAACGACCTTCGCGGCGGCATCGTGGACGATGTATCGAGTTTCGATGCCGTCGTACTGGCTGCGAAGCCAGGTATCGAGCCAGAAGGCTTCAGTGCGGACAATCTCTTTCTGCTCGTCCATCATCGAGCCGGAAACGTCCATGATGTAGATGATTGCCGCGTTCGACTGCGGCATCGGGATTGACTTCCAGGACCGGTACTGAAAATCCTCTCGACCCGGAACGATGACCGGATTGTCAGGCCGGTACTCGTTGGAGGCGATCGATCTTTTCAATGCTCGTTTGTAAGTCCGCTTGAAATGTCGCAGCGACTCGGGGCCGTTCTGAGAAATCGTCGAGTACTTGTCTTTCTGCGACTGAACCGAGTCCGTGCCTTTGGGTTCGATGTTCGGTAGTTCGAGTTCTTCGCCGAGCATTTCAGCCAGCTCTTCCAGCGTGACTTCAACTTCGCGGAAGTGACCGTCACCGGGATCGCTGCCTGCCGCACCTTTGCCATCGCCCTGCTGTTGTCCACCTTTTCCCACCGACTGACCATCTTCGCCGTCGCCTGAGCCGACTCCGCCAGACCCCTTCGGGCCATGCTTGAATCGAGGGATATCGATGTTCGGAACGGGGATGCTGACGACGTTTTTCCCCTTGCGCCCGAGCATCTCGCCGTGATTCACGTATTTCTTCAGGCCCTGACGCACCTTGCCCCGAACAATTTTTCGGAAGCGAGACAGGTCCTGATCAATATTACGAGTCATGCGTGTCCCATCCTTCTCCGACCAGTTCGTATCCACATCGGACCATCGTTGTGTACGCACGCCGTGTACGCAAAAACCCGGCTCCGATGTGAAGCCGGGCCTTTGAGAATCTGGTCAGGCAGCCTCTTTCGTATCGCCGCGGGCAAAGATGCTGGCGACATACTGCAGGACGTCCGTAGCCGATTCGTCGTTGTAGCCGAAGTCGCGAATCAGCCGTGACTTGACGATGTCGATCTTTTCCTGAGTGTCGGCGTCGACAACGTTGGACACCAGGCTCGTCAACTTGATCGTGTCCTTCTGGTCCTCGAACAGCTTCATTTCGAGAGCCTTCTGCAGACGTTCGTTCGTTCGAAAATCGAACTTCTTTCCATCCAGCGAAAGCGCCCCGATGTAGTTCATGATTTCCCGGCGGAAGTCGTCCTTCCGCGTGTCCGGAATGTCGATGCGTTCCTCGATCGACCTCATCAGGCGTTCGTCCGACTCTTCCAGTTCTCCGGTAAACTTGTTGCGAACTTTCTCGTGCTGCGTGTAC
Organism: Planctomycetaceae bacterium; assembly: GCA_016779365.1. Classification (GTDB taxonomy): domain Bacteria; phylum Planctomycetota; class Planctomycetia; order Planctomycetales; family Planctomycetaceae; genus JABMPE01. Next base: position 6,211 of record JADHNX010000167.1, on the reverse strand, counting down.
GCCTTCACGTTGTCGATGTAGTTGGCACAGAGTCTGGTCAGTGCATCTTCATCGGCGGCGATCGCTCGTTGAACTTCGTTCTTGACGATGTCGGTGTACTCTTCCTTGACGACCGCGATCAGGTCTCGATAACCGTCTCGGGTACTTTCGTCTCCAACCAGCGAATGGTGCTTCAATCCTGATTCCAGTTCCTTCAGAACCATGAAGGGATTCAGGCTGGTGGCCGTCGGGTTGACGACCAGCGCGTTGGAAATCTTGTCCTGCACGTAGCGAGGCGAGATTCCCTCCATGCCTTCTCGTTTGACTTCCTTGCGAAGGCTGGTGACGTTTTCAGTCGTGAATCCTGGCAACGATTTTCCGTTGTACAGTTTCATCTTTTGCAGCAGCGTCAGGCCATGATGGTTTGGCTGCTCCAGCCGAGTCAGCAATGCCCACATGGCCGCAACTTCCAGAGTGTGCGGAGCGATGTGTTTGCCGCGAACGCGTTTTTCGTTGTAGTCCTTCTTGTAGATCTTGATTTCTTCGCTCAGCCGCGTGACGTACGGAATGTCAATTTTGATCGTGCGGTCGCGCAGAGCTTCCATGAACTCGTTGTTTTGAAGCTTGCGATACTCGGGCTCGTTCGTGTGGCCGATGATGACTGTGTCGATGTCGGTCTGTGCGAATTTCTTCGGCTTGATTTTGTGTTCCTGTGACGCGCCCAGCAGGTCGTACAGAAACGCGACATCAAGCTTCAGGACTTCGATGAACTCGATCATGCCACGGTTGGCGACGTTGAATTCGCCGTCGAAGTTAAACGCTCGCGGGTCCGAGTCCGAACCGTACTCGGCGATTTTCCGGTAGTTGATATCGCCAGTGAGTTCCGTCGAGTCCTGATTCTTTTCGTCCTTCGGCTGGAACGTGCCAATGCCGATGCGATCCTGTTCGGACAGGACAATGCGTCGCACCACGACGTCTTCCAGAACGCGGCTCCAGTCTCCGTTGTATTTTTCGAGACGTTCTTTGAAGACAAAACGACTGAGCGGGCAAATGTCGCCCACGATTTCGACATCGTAGTCTTCCGGCCCGCGGCCCTCATTGAGCCAGCTACAGATGTCTGCCCGATGAGCGACCGGGATGAGCTGCAGCGGATCACCGTTCATCGGATCCCAGGTGACTGAGCCGTCTTCTTCCTTCCAGCCGAACGCGTAGATGGCGCCTTCGTCCGTGCGGCTGTAACGCTGAAGACCTCGTTTCAGGAGACGCGCGATCGTGCTTTTCGAACTTCCTACCGGGCCGTGCAGAAGCAGCACTCGCTTTTCGGCACCGTACTTCAAAGCGGCACTTTTGAAGACATTGACGACGGCCATCAGCGGCTTGGTCAGTCCGAAGATCGCGTCTTCGCCGTGATTATCCGGGTCGTCGAAGAAGCTGTAGCGAGTCAATTCTTCCTTGCCGTCTTCGACGGTGTACGTCCCGTAGGACATGATCATGTCGTAAAGACGCTGGTGAGCAGTTCGCGTGGCTTTGGGATTTCTCTTCGCGATGTCGAGATAGTCGGCGAAAGTTCCCTGCCAGTTTTCCTGCTGGTAGGTGTCGAGGTTTTGTTTGCTGGCAATAGCCTCGATGAGTGCGTGACCGTTCTGCATGGCACCTCTCCTTCCTTTGCGGAAGTGCTGTCCTCCCCGTCGCCCTCAGAGGCGGAGTGGATTTCAGTCGAGAGCCGGCTGTCGAACGATCGACGCAGCATCAGCAGGTTTGCGTCAGCAGCTTAACGCAAGAAAGAGTCGGAGTACGTGGTCCGCTCAATCCGGCGTCACGTCGACCTGAGAGCCACAGTCGGCTCAGCATGAATTGGCCAGTAAGGGGTCCTTCCCGCTCAACGCTCCGAAAGTCTCCATCGTCGACTGGCGTCACTGGTTACTCGCAACGGAATAATCGATGACTCCCAAGGTGGCTTCCGAAACTGCCATTCGCCAGCTTAGTCGTCTCTGGCGAAGCGAGTAAATACCAATTCGCCCGCATGGATGAGTACGTTGCGGCAAGCCGATTTGCTGATTGACAGAGGGAGAATTTATTGAAGGATCGATACGGTCGACCGGAAATCGTGACAACTCATGCGGACGTGCTTTCGAACCGAGTCGTTGAACAATGACGCTATAAAACGAAGAAACCCCGCATCTAACGTTTCGTAACTCAGATGCGAGGTTCGGGAGACGCTGAATTGTGATGAACGGTCAAGTCGTCAACTCCAGAACCTGTCTGGAAATTGGCCGAAACACCTTCGCTGGCGAGATCACAGAATTTTTCTGACCAAAGAAAGTTCGTCGAAACTCTACGGTGAATTGTCGAACTACTGAAACCGAGTTGCTCGGTAGACTTTCGCGGTGCGACTGCCGGTTGGCTGCCCAACAAGCGGTGAGTACCCCGGTGTGAGACTCGAAGTTTGCGGAGCAGGCTCGGACTTCGCCGCGTCGGCAGTTGGTTCGGTCGGTGTCGCTGGTTGAACCGGTTGTGGAGCCGTGTAGTTCTGCTGAGGCATCGGTTTCTGAGCACTCGGATTACCTGGCTGCGGTTGAACTGATCGTGGCTGAGCAGGCTGCGGCTGATACTGGTTTGGCTGAGCAACTCGCTGTTGCGGCATAGGATGTTGCTGTCCCGGAGCTGGTCGGTAAGTCGGCTGGTACTGCGGCTGAGCGACCGGCTGGCGAATGGCGACTTGAGGCTGAGGATACGCAGGTCGAGCGCTCTGGTACTGCGGCTGCGCCGGTTGTTGAGGGGCGTAGTACTGTTGCGGCGGCTGTTGATATTGCGGCGCTGGATATTGGACAGCCTGCTGATTCTGACAGCCGCAAGGTGCTTGTGGTTGTCGGAATTGCTGACCCGGTTGTTGCCAGTTTTGCTGCGGAGCTGTCGGGTAGTGCATCGAAATCTGCGGAACCGAAGTCATTCCGGTTGAGCACGACGAGCAGCCACCGTTGACTGAGTATTGGTTAACAACGACGCCCTCCATCACGTACTCATTCGTGACGTGACTTCCGCAAGGACTGCATGACGGAGCAAAAGGTGCACAGCACGAAGATGCACACGGGCTGTAGCACGAGCCGAGTGACGACAGCTTGCAACGCAGTCGGTCTTTAGCGTTCTGCAACTTATATTTTGCTGCGTAGTACGGGTGCGTGACGGTTCCCAGCAGTGAACTCAGTCCGCAGCCAGTTGGGCAGCAAGAGGTCTCGCAGCAGGGTGTTGGGCAACACGGAGGCGGGCAGCAGCTTTGCACGATTGGTGCGCAGCAGCCTGTCTGGATGATGTTCGAGTCTTTGATGATGTTCGACGTTTCAATGCCCATCCGACGGACCGGCCCTGGCGGAAACAGCCTGGCTGATGGGACCGGAGTTTCGGCCTCAAAAGGTGGCAGCGCCGGCGGAGCAGAAACTGGTCGAGACTTTGCTCGACCCGGTGCGTACGCCGCGGCAGGAGCCGGCAGGATCAACGAATCCGAAGGATCCGGCACGGGTTCAAGTTTCGGTGCCTCGAACGGCTCGGCGTCGACCGAAGTCTTCGACTTGCGGAACGGGACAACCGAGTCGAGCGACGGCATGCTCGGGCGAGGAAGGTCAACGCGAGGAAAGCGGTCGACACAGTCACGGCAGGTCTGACAGCCAACCAGTCCGGCAGCCACGACCACGCCCGCAGCAATGCTGCCGCGCATGCGGATAGAGAGGTTCATGTCGGAAATGCCTCGTGCAATCAATGTGAGTGTTTCGTGGTGTACTTCGCCGGGGCATCGTGCCGCTCAGGAAGAGATGCACCTCGAACATCGACAGCAGGCAACGAACGGCGGGAGCACAACGCCGCCGAATTCACCACGAGTGACAAACACAGTCTGTCTGGCGCAGACTTCCCGTCGGCACGCAATGCAGCCTCTGCACGCGATCTGAAGCCTGTACCGGTCGTGTCGAGCACGACCGATAATCCGTCTCAGCTCCTGCCGGGCAAACCGGTTCTGCCACCCACGACAGTTGCACGGGCCTTTGGCGATGAATTCACCCTGTGAGATTCGCCCGACATTCCCGCAAAGGTGGAAACTCAAAAAAGGCCGCCAGACCGAATCGACTTTCGCTACGGATGGGCACTGACTCGCACGGATACTCAGGATGCCCCACGAAACGATCCGTGTTTCATCCGTGCATTCCGTGGATCTCGAAAACGGAACCCAATGGCTGGCTTCGAACGCGGGTAGCTCTGATGCCTGTTAAATCAGAGACGCGAAGATGCAGTTTCTCTGACGACATCCCGGCGAAAACGTCTTGCGGATACACAGCACCGGATGATGCTTGCGGGCCGTCCAGAATTGTCCCTCTTCGAACCTGTAAGGCAAACTGACTCTACCACGATCACGTCGCTCAGTCGGCCTTCAGGTGGACCTGGTAGTTGCGGCGGTGGTCGTCGAATTCGATATCAATCAGACCCATGTCGGCGGCTTCTTCTAGCAGTTCTGAGAAGCTGGAGTAGCCGTAGTAGTCTTCGCTGAAGCCGGGGTAGACTCGGCGGATGACCTGCTTCAACAGCGAACCCCAGACCGGGTCGTAATCCTGCTCGATGGAGTCCAGCACTTCGACCAGTCGTTCGCGAGCTTCCTCTTTGCGGTCTTTCTTTTTAGGGTCGGCAGGGCGGTCTGTTGGCTTCTTTGCCGGTTGCTTCTTGGGTTGAGGTCTCGGCTTTTGCGCGGCCTTGGCGAGGTCGTCGTAATAAATGAACTCGTCGCAGTTGCCGATCAGCAGTTCGGATGTCGAACTCTTCACGCCGCAGCCGATGACTCGTTTGTTGTTTTCTTTGAGCTTGGAAACCAGCGGCGAGAAGTCGCTGTCTCCGGAGATCAGCGCGAAGGCATCGATGTGACTCTTCGAATAACACAGGTCCAGAGCGTCGACGACCATGCGGATGTCCGCGCTGTTCTTGCCGCTCATTCGACTTTGAGGGATGTCGATCAGCTCGATGCCCTGGCCGTGAAAGATGCGAACTTCGTCGCGATAGTTTTTCCAGTCGCAGTACGCTCGTTTGTAAACGAGTCGACCTTTCTCAAGCAGCCGCTTCAGCACCAGTTCGATCCGAAACGATCCAGCCTTCATGTCTCGAACGCCGAGGGCGAGATTTTCGAAGTCCACAAAGACAGCGATCAGTGATTCGTCAGACATGTGTGCTGCATCCTGCCGCGAGTAAAGAAGTGGCTGTGCTGCGGATCGAACTTTTCGAGAGCATTCAAGATGCTTGCGAGCGATCTTCAACCATCGGATTCTGGATTCTGCCGGTAAGGATGCTCCGGTGACAACTCACTCGCTGATTTTCGCAATCTGCCAGCTCATTACATGATCGATTGCTGCTTTGTTCCGCAGCGGCCAGGGACGACGCGATCCGTCAAAGATCGTGACATGCCGGTTCTTACCAGTGGTGCAGGCAGTTACTTCTGCTTTGCCTTCCTGGCTGGCTTGGGGTCCAGATTCGCGTTGAGGTCAGCTTCTGAAACGGAAGACTCGATGCCGTTCTTTGGGACTTCGGCTTTGGCGAGCCAGACCATTGCGTTGAGCACGACTTTGCGGTAGTTGTCGTTGCTCCAGTTGTCGTGGAAGTGGCCGCCGGTGAAACCGAAGCCTCGACCTCCATCTGGTCGTTCGACCGCCCACATCATGGCTTCCGCTCGACCTTTGGCCTGTTGAATGTGTGCGTATGGACCTTTCGGATAAACGTACGGCCCGTCGCGAACTTCGTCATCGGGAGAAGCTACCAGGATCGGCACGAAGCTTGTGTTTTCGAGCTTGCTTGGTTTGTTACCTGGTACGTCCGAGATAAACCTCATATTGAAGTACCACTCGTCTTTGATCTGAAACGGCTGGACGCCTTGAGTGATCGGGTGCTGTTCGAAGTGGTTGAAGACGGGCTCCCAGATCGGGTTGCACGAAAACGAATTTTCATAGTACCCGCCGATCCAGCGTTTGAACTGCGGCCCGGCCTGGTCTTTCAGAACTTCGACGCCGTAGTGCATGCAGCCGATGCCGACGCCGTTTGAAGTCCACTCGTCGATCATTTTCATTCGTCGACCGTTTTCCTGAACGACTTCGTGGCGACCGCCGCCGTCCATGTAAAAGACAACCGCGTCGGCGTCTTTGAAAATCGATTCATCTTTCGGCCAGCCATTCAGCACGATTTCCACCTGCAAACCCGGCACGTTCTG
>JADHNX010000166.1 GCA_016779365.1 Planctomycetaceae bacterium | reverse complement strand
GAATGGCCTGTAGCATGAACATGTAGTCGCCGCTGGCGTCGCGAATGACGTAGGCACTCATGCCGTTGGCCATGAAGCGAACGATGCGGAAGACGTCAGCGGGCTGGCAGGCGCCGACGATGGGTGTGCCGGGAAAGACCTCCCGAATCTTTCGGAAAATCCCATAGCCAGCGTCCGGATCGGGCAGATCAATCGGCATCAGGATGATGTCGAACGAGCCGCCTTCCTGAAGTCGCTGCTCCACGGCTTCCAGGCCTGGAGCTGTGGTTACATCGTTATCATCGATGCCAAGGTACATGGCGACGAGGTCGCATTCGGCTTCGTTATCCCAGATCGCAAGAATTCGCATGCTGTTTCCTGAAGAGCCGGCAGTTGCATGAGTATCTGATCTTGTAAAAACGCTGCTGACCGAACCTGCAAAGAATCGCGTGTGTTCGCTCAGAAAAGTGGCCCCGCAGCCTTTTCATCGAATGATCGTTCGAAGCAGGCCGTCCTGGATGCAGGCAGGTCGCCCAACCTGACCGGGACTGGCGACACGATAGCGAAGTCGCAGCGGCGTTGCGACAATCCCGGCTTGAGTCTGTCGTGTCCGGCGACGATTCGACCAAAGCCAGTCAAATGTCTGGATGTCGCCACAAACTGACATCCATAAAATCACGCAGGGATTGTGTCATGGAGTTGCTGGAAGCACTCAACAAGCACTGGGGCTACGAGCAGTTTCGTCCGAATCAGCAAGAGGCAATGACTTGCGTATTAAGCAACCGGGATTCGGTTGTCGTGCTCCCGACCGGCGGTGGAAAATCGCTTTGCTATCAGGCTCCCGCAGTTTGCCGCGCCGGGCTGGCCATTGTGATTTCTCCGCTGATTTCGTTGATGAAGGACCAGGTCGACAGCCTCCGCACGTCTGGAATTTCAGCGGCGTTTATCAACAGTTCGCAGACACATGACGAGCATCGTCGAGTCGCCGAAGCGGTCCGCGAAGGATCGCTCCGGCTTCTGTACATCGCACCGGAGAGGCTCGTCCAGGCTCGAACGATCGAATTTCTAAAGACGGCCAATGTCTCGTTTTTCGCCATCGACGAGGCTCACTGCATCAGCGAGTGGGGTCACGATTTCCGACCCGAGTACCGGTCTCTGAAAATGTTGCGAAAGCATTTTCCGGGAGTCGCTTTGCACGCCTACACCGCGACAGCGACCGAGCAGGTTCGAGCGGACATTATCAAACAGCTTGGCCTCAAAAAGTCAAAAATGATCGTTGGCTCGTTCGATCGCCCGAACCTGTTTTACCGTGCCGAGCGAATGGACGACCGGATGGCTCAGGTTCGCGAAGTTCTGCGTCGGCACAAAAGAGAATCAGGCATTATCTATTGCACGAGTCGGAAGGCTGTTGACGAGCTATCGGAACTTCTCAACGGCCAGGGTTTTCGAACGTTGCCTTACCACGCCGGAATGGATCCCGAAGAACGAAGCCGAAACCAGGAAGCCTTCATTCAGGAGTCGTGCGACACCATCGTGGCAACGGTGGCGTTTGGGATGGGCATCGACAAATCGAACGTGCGGTACGTTATTCACTGTGGCATGCCGAAGTCCCTGGAAAACTATCAGCAGGAAAGCGGTCGAGCCGGTCGAGACAGTCTGGATGCTGACTGCGTCCTGTTTTACTCGATGGGCGACTACGCTCGATGGAAAGCGAACATCGAAGAAGGAGCCGCCAGGAACCGCGAAAACTCATTCGCCACACTGCGTGCGATGGTGAATTACTGCACCGGAGTTCGGTGTCGGCACAAGAGTCTTGTCGAGTATTTCGGGCAAAAGTTTGAACCGGAACTGTGTGGCGCATGTGACGTCTGCACCGGAGAGTTAAACATTGTCGATGACGCGCAGGTCATCGGCCAGAAGATTCTTTCGAGCGTCGTTCGGCAAGGGCAGCGCTACGGTGGTGAGTACACAGCGATGGTTCTGAAAGGTTCGCGAGACAAGCGAGTGCGCAGCAACGGTCACGATCGCTTAACAACTTACGGACTCCTGGAAGATCAGCCAGTGCCCACAATCCGCGACTGGATTGAGCAACTGGTTTCTCAGGATTTTCTCATTCGAGAAGGCGAGTACAGCGTGCTGGCCCTCGGAGAACGAGGGGGCGAGTTACTTCGAGGAGAAGTGACACCGACGTTACTTAAAAGCGGCGACTCGCAATCGCGCCTCAGCAAACAGGTCACTCGGCAGAAGACGAACTGGGAAGGCGTCGACCGCGACCTGTTCGACGAACTCAGAAATCTACGACACGACCTGGCGACCCAGGCTGGAGTTCCTGCCTACATCGTCTTTGCGGATGAAACCCTGAGACAGCTTGCGGCTCGAAAACCGACGACGCTTGCCGAGATGCGGGCTGTCCACGGAGTCGGCGACAAGAAGCTGGCCGACTACGGAGAAGCCTTTCTGGCGTGCATCGAAAATTACGATGGGACCGCCAGCGGCGACAGCGAAACTCCAGACTCGACCACTGACGCCGCTTCGGCACTTGCTGCCAACGGTTAAATCCGGCTCACCATGCTCTGCGAAATTTGTGCAACGTCGAAACTCGCAAAAAATTCAGCTCTCGACACAGCACTCCATCTTCACCAGGGACTTTCTTCGTCGTTACACGAGACCTTCTCGAAGCGCCGCCGCGACGGCTCCGGCGCGGTTGTTGACGTGCAGCTTCTGGTAGATATTACGAAGGTGAGAATCGACCGTGTGACGGCTCAGGTCCAGTTCCGTCGCGACTTCTTTCTTGGTCATTCCTTTGACGACAAGTCGCAGCACTTCCGTTTCGCGGTCGGTCAGTGCCGGGCCATTGTGTGTTTCACGTTTGCCGGCGAAGACGTCCAGAACTTTCCGAGCGATCTCAGGATTCATCGATGCGCCACCACTGGCAACTTCGCGGATCGCTTCTCCAATTCGCTCGACCGTTGACGTCTTGAGCAGGTAACCATCCGCCCCGGCACAGACAGCGCGGAACACCTTGTCGTGATCATCGAAGACGGTGAGGATCACAATTCGTGTGCCAGGCGCGGCGGATCGCAGCGAAGGCAGAGCAGAAATTCCATCCATGCCTGGCAGGCCAATATCCAGCAGCAGCACATCCGGCGGCCCGGACTCGGTGATTCGACTCAACGTATCCTCGACCGAACCGAGCGACTGTTCACAGTTCAGATTTTCGATCTGATTGATCGCCGAGCAAAGCGTACGGCGAAACCGCTCATTGTCTTCACAAAGCCAGACGTTCGTGATCCTGTTTTCTGAGTCGGCGGGTGAATCAGGCATTTCCGATCGGCTCCGGTTTCTGATCGATTTCAGTGGTTAGGTGAACTCAGGGGCGAAGCTTCTGACGAGCCGCAAGAATCTGCCGCCACTGCCGCCGAATATAATGTATCTGGTGGAACGGAGCATCCAGCGTGACACGTGTTCCCTCGCCGGGAACAGAAGTGAACTCAGCAGAACCGCCCAGCTGATCCATCCTGCGAATGATGTTCCCCACGCCGAAACCGTCTCGGCGATTGTCAAAATCAAACCCAACTCCGTTGTCGACAATCGTGATCCTGAGACGATCGTTATCAATTTCGATTGCTACTGTGACGGACGTCGCTTTACTGTGACGAGCGGCGTTGTGTAACGCTTCTTTGAACGAGAGAAAAACATTACGCCGCCAGCTGAGCACGATCGACGTATCAGGCAACTGTTCCGGGCATACAAAGACAATTTCGCTGTTCGACAACAATCGGTTTGCCGTAATCCGCAATCGACCGATGAAGTCTTCGAGTTTCGACGTTGGCGTGCGGAGCAGCCAGAGAATGTCGCGCATGGCATCGCTGGTTTCCAACGCGACCTCACGCATTTCTTCCAGATCGGGTTTCAGCTCTCCTGGAATTCCTTCTCGATGATTCATCGTCTGGCAGAGCAGAGCGATCATTCCCAGGTTGCTGCCGATGTCGTCGTGCAGGTCGCTGGCGATCTGACTTCGCAATTGTTCTGTCTGAATCGTCAGCTGCGACCCCTGCCTCCAGTTCATCCAAGCGAGAATTCCGATGCTGGCAAAAACGATTGCCGCAGTGACGCTTCCAATTTGAAACCAGACGCGAGCGACTTCTTCGTCGAGCGCCACCGTCAGTTCGAGCAAGGCAACTTCAATGTCGCGTCGATCTTCCACTTTCTCGAGCCATACGGGGTATTCCTGCAAGGGACTTCGGCTAGTGAATTCATCGACCAGCCATTCCGGCGCCCAGCTCTGTTCTTCGCGCAGATCGTGATTCTTCGGGTAGCTTTGTTCGGCGGGATCGGAAGCGGTGACCAACGTATCCAGAGCGACATTTACATCGCCTGAATAAACCAGAATCTCTGCCAGCGCGAAGCGGTACGGAGTGATACGCGAGTCAAGTGCGGTGGCCGTCAAACGAACATAACGGGCGGTGACTGGTTCAGAAGGAAAGTTCTTCGGGTTTGGATCCCATCGTTGACCAGCAGCCGGGTTAGAGAACATTTCGCGAGTTTCCGCAGGCAGAACCAGCGGCCTGTCGGTCCAATGCTGGATTTCAATATTCGAAAAATCGCAGTAAGGCACGGCATCCAGCATGTCCGGGTTGCGGGAAACTTCCACTCGAAAACTCGAGGGGAATCCCCAGCCTGGAATGTCCGCCTGGTCAGGAGGTCGAGCCGGGACCAGACGGATTTCGTCGATCAGAACGTCCTTTCCGAGATCGAGCTGGACCCACTGTGACGTCTTCGGTTTCGAAGAAGGTTTCGACAGATATCCGTATCGCCTGTTCGAATAGTTCCGTCCGGAATTCCCCATCGGCAACGGCAGAATCGAAACTTCGTCCACGAGATATTCGCGGGACCATCGAGTCTCAACTTCGACTGAACCGGTCGACTGGACGGGCCGCCACGCGGCGACATTCCGATTTCCCGACAAAACAATCAGTTCACCCAGTGCAAAGAACGCGCGACCACTGGAGCGGGAATGGCGGGTCACGGTGACTCGCACGTACCTTCCGGAAAGATTCAAAGCGGGAAACTGAACCGGATAGCGGCCGGGGTTGGAGTAGTCACTACTGGAGTGGTCGGCAACGAGATCCGAATCTTTGAATTCCGAGTCGCTGGATACCTGAACGCGAAACCGGATCGGAAACCCGTACCCCTCGACAATCTCGTTCTCCAGTTGCACCGCCGCCGGGACAAGGACGATGTTTGAAATCTGAAACTCGCGGCCCAGGTCGACCTGAACCCATTGGACTTTATTTGTCGCGACAAACGGGCTGTGGTAACCGGCATGAATTTTGGACTGTGTTGAGTACGGTGGGAAAAACTTCAACCGCTGATCGTAGAAATCGCGATCGTCGTCAAGCTGGCTGACTTTCTCACTGATCATCCAGGGGAGTCGCAGAAAGTTGTCGAGAAGTCCGGCAGCCATCGGCACAAAAGCTGTCGAGGCCCGCAAGGTCTGGCAATGTCCTGATGACTCGGCCTCGCATGGCAAAGCCGTTAACAGACTCGCCACAACGATCGTCATGGACAGGGTGAAGCGATAAACGGCCTGGCATGTCCCGAACCGTTGGCTGGATCCCTGCCAATCAGCTCGCCGATTCGCACCAGAACCCTTTGATTCGGCTGGCACGTGCAGTTCTCCGAACAGTTAAAAAGGAAAGCATTAAGGAAAGCAGCGAAGAAGTGAAATCAAAATTCGAGCCAACGTCATGGTACTCCCCGCTTCCGCCTGCCTGGAACCGTGAAGCGGCACAACGTCGATAAGGTGGTCACTTTCTTTCGTTTTATGATCAGTGCAGACAGAATGGTCAGCGTCGCCTGTTTGATCATTGGGCGAGTCGACACATGGACCATGAAGCGTCGCACGACAGATAAAAGCGACCGGCCTCTGAAAGTCACCAGGAAAATTCTCATGTACCGATGCCGTTACCGAACGACGAAATGCTTCTTCGTTTTGCTGCTTCTGCTGTCAACAGGCCGGTTCGCTTTCAGTGCGGAACCCGTTGACGTCGGCAGTCGACTGGAGCTGTTTGTGGACGATCATCTCATCGATGAAACCACCGGCGACATCCGCAGTCAATTGATCCTTCCCGAGCCAAAAGAAGTCGTCTTCGAAACAGGCGAGGCCTGGGAAGGAAACACCAGCGGCTACTACACGGTGTTTCAGGACGGCGACCTGTATCGCATGATCTATCGAGGGTGGCAGCACGATGCGGCGCGAAAGGCTGCTCACAAAGAAGTGACGTGTTACGCCGAAAGCAAAGATGGCATCCACTGGACGAAGCCGAAGCTCGGACTGTTTGAATGGAACGGCTCGAAAGAAAACAACATCATCTGGCTGGGCCCCGGCACGCACAACTTCACCGCGTTCCGCGATCAGAACCCGAAGGCTCCGCCTGAATCACGTTACAAGGCGTTTGGCGGCGTCGGCAGCTTCGGAGGCGGGCTGGTGCCGTTCGAGTCTCCCGACGGCACACACTGGAAGCTGACCCAGGACAAGCCGATGATCACCAACGGGGCATTTGACTCGCAGAACCTTGCCTTCTGGGACACCGACCGGAACGAGTATCGAGCCTACTGGCGATACTTCGGCAACGGAGTTCGAGCCATCCGCACGGCAACATCCAAAGACTTCATTCACTGGGAAAACGAAGCCGACCTGAAATATCCCAGCGGAACGCCAACAGAACATCTCTATACGAACGCGATTCAAAAGTATTTCCGCGCACCGCATCTCTTTATCGGATTTCCCACGCGTTACGAGCCGAAGAGTCAACAGGTCGAGCCGATCCTGATGACCAGTCGCGACGGTGAGTTATTCCAGCGATACCCTGACGCCGTGATTCCACGAACGGCTCCCAAAGATCGAAACCACAACCGCAGCAACTATATGGTCTGGGGAATGTTTCAGTTGCCCGGTCAGCGAAATGAGATCTCGGTCTACGGCACAGAAAATTATTACGAGCGCACGCCCGGTCGCGTTCGCCGATTCGTATACCGAACGGATGGCTTTGTCGCGTTGCGAGGCGGCGCAGACGGCGGACAGGCCACAACGAAACCGCTTCGTTTTACTGGTCAGAAACTGTTACTGAACTACGTCGTCCCTCCGAAAGGACGCCTGAGCATTGAGGCGCTGGATGAATCCGGCAAGGTGATCGGTCAATCGCTCCCACTGGAAGGCGACGCCGTCGACGCTCCAGTCAACTGGAAGCAAGCGCCTGACCTGAGTAAAGGCATGATCCGACTGCGGTTTAACGTTCAGAACGCGGACGTCTACTCGCTCCGCTTCGAGTGATCTCGTTCGGCGACGCACGACCAAAGGCCGGCATCAACGATGTGGTGCGTGGTCTTTGACTTTTACCGAAGCCTGCCGACAATTCCTGGAAGGCTTCGGTTGTTTGAATGGTTCCCGCAGAAACTGACTCAGAAATGGCAAACGAGCAGTCTGACTTTCGAATTCTGCCAGCGCGGCGCATCACGGCGGCTCACTCGTCGATTGCGCAGACTCTTTGCCAGCGTCGGTTTTCGATGGCGACGCTCGTTCTTCTGACAGTGATCGCGTTCTGTCAGCACGAGACTCGCGGGCAATCCACCAGATCCGATTCACAGGTCGCACGCCCAATCGCTGCGGAATCGTTTGTTGAAGAGTTTTCTTCAACGGCGTCGAACGATGCAGGCTGGAGTCGAGACTGGGTTTTGTCCAGGACAGCACCAGCCCTTCGAGCACGAACGAGTCCCGCCGAACTGACGGACTTCGGCGCAGAGATCCGCGGAACGAGGGAACGGAATAATCCGTTACGGCGGCAACTCAGCAAACCATTCGCTGGAGCAGAGCTGTTTGTTCGATTCCTGGTCAGCTACGACGAAAAATCGATCGACAAAGCGCCGCAGTCAGACGGCGAGTTCTTCGTCCTTTGGCTGGATTCTGAGGACGGCGGAGACACGGCGACTCACAGTTCCGGCGTGCCAAATGTCGGGCTGCATGTCGACAGCCAGAATCGCAACGCCTTCATGGTGAGATTCGGCCCGGACAGCAGTTCCTTTGCGACTGTCGAGCTGACTGGCGACCGAACATTTCTGGTTGTTGCCAGAGTCGCCAAATCATCCGGCAACGAGCAGGGAGCTTTCGATCAAATCGAACTCTGGGTGAACCCCAGCCCAGCCGAACCAACGCTTCCTCACGCCGCGACATTCAGCCCCGGTCGAGTAAAGGCCGTCAGTTGGCTCGGCTTTTCAACTGGTCGAAAGACGGAGGCAACCGACCGAATCATCGTCGACGACTTAGTCGTTGCGGATAGCTGGGAAGGGTTGTTTTATTTGCCGCTGAACAGTGTCTCCTTTCCCAGACCCGAACGAGTCGCTGCAAAACTTCTGAATGAAGCGGCTGAAATTCCGGCCGAGCTGCGTCCCAAACGTGCGATGCCCAAACAGCCGACTGTCAGTTTTCGACGTGACATCTTCCCAATTCTTGAACGAAGCTGTTTCAAGTGTCATCAAGGCTTAAATCCGACAGCCGGTTACCGACTGGACTTGCTCGAAGAAATTCTGGGGGAAACCAACGGAGAACCACTCGCCTTGCCAGGTGACTCGTCAGGCAGCCGGCTTGTGAAAGCAGTTTCCGCAGAACCAGACTCTGACGGCCTGATGCCGCCAAGGGGAAAGGGCGCACGACTGAGCGACAAAGAAGTTGCACTGATTCAAACATGGATCCAGGAAGGTCTCGCCTGGGACGACGATCTGCTGCCTCCAGCGTCGATGACTTCTGACCACTGGGCTTTTCAACGCATCGAAAAGCCGAGCGTGCCGACGACCAAGCGCGACGGCTTTCCGATCCGAACGCCGGTCGATTCATTCATCGCGGCAAAACATGCCGAACGAGGCATTCGCGCGGTGGCAGTTGCTGATCGGTCGACGTTGAACCGACGAGTTGCACTC
>JADHNX010000165.1 GCA_016779365.1 Planctomycetaceae bacterium | reverse complement strand
CTTGTCGGCAAAGACTTTGCGGACCTTTTCGACCTTCGGGCGGATGACGAACTGGCAATATCGCGCGCTGCTGTTCTGGGCGAAGTAGTCCTGGTGATACCCCTCGGCGGAGTAAAACTTTTCAAACGGGACGATCTCTGTGACAACTGGTTTTCCGAACGCGTTGTCGTCGTTCAGCCGTTTCCTGTAATCCTCGGCGAGTTTTCGCTGCTCGTCATTGTGGTAAAAAACTGCCGACCGATATTGCGTACCGACATCCGCTCCCTGCTGGTTGAGTGTTGTCGGGTCGTGCGATGTCCAGAAGACTTCAAGCAGTTCCTTGTAGGTGATCACCGAGGGGTCAAACTCAAACTGAATCACTTCGGCATGGCCTGTGTTTCCGTTTGAAACCAGTTTGTAATTCGCGTCTTCGGCTTTGCCACCGGCGTAGCCCGAGCGAACATTTTCGACACTCTTGAGCTGTTCGAAAACCGCCTCGACGCACCAGAAGCAGCCAGCTCCGAACGTGGCCGTTTCCCGTCTGGGCACTTCAGGAGTTGCTTCAGAAACGTCGACCGAGGCGACCTCAGCATCACGCTCTGAAACGTCGTCCGCCAAACTGACGGATACCGGCGGGTCGGCTGTCACCGAGGGTGCATCTGAATTCGTTGCGCTGCTGCATCCAGAGATCGAAGCCAGCGCCAGCGAAGTCAGTAGACAACAAACAGGACTCAGTACGGCTGAGAAACGCATTCGTATCCCCTCGTGTTATTCAGAAAGTCATTCGCCGAAACAAATTCAGGCAACTGAGTTGAGCCGACCAATCGTGATCGTTGTTTTATCGAACTTACCTCGGCTTCGAACAGGTCACCTCTCGCAGATTCCTGGTCGAGGGCGTCGATTGCTCCCGGCATTCGCATTTGCCCGGCCAATTGAAAAGGACACTGCGTCCTTCCAAACCTCGCGAATGGAACACTGTTTCCGCATGATTCATCCTCGAAGATCGACTCATCATTCATGGAAGTTGATTTTGAACCGCTGGACGATCGGTCGCAACGTGCTGGTTCACAGTCGTGTCGCGAGAAATTGCCGAATGCCTGTGAACGGTTGCTGAAATTTGCAGTTCCGTCCATAAATGGTCGGAGGATTTGCTCGTCGGATATTCAAGGATTTGCCGTATGTCAGAGTCTGAAGTTTCGTCCGCGAACCGCCTGAGCGACAACGATGTGCAGGCGATCGACCAGCTTCGAGCCTCGTACGACCAACTGGTTTCCGAACTTGGACGCGTCATCGTCGGGCAGCGAGGCACGATTGAACGGCTGGCAATCTGCCTGTTTGCTCGCGGGCACGCGCTGCTGATGGGTGTGCCGGGCCTTGCCAAGACGCTGCTGGTAAGCAAGCTGGCCGAGACGTTGTCGCTTGATTTCAGCCGGATCCAGTTCACGCCCGACCTGATGCCGATGGACATTACCGGCACGGACATTCTGCAGGACACGGCGGGCGGGAAGCGCGAGTTCGAATTCGTCCACGGTCCGGTCTTTGCCAACATGGTCCTGGCCGACGAAATCAACCGTGCTCCGCCAAAAACTCAGGCGGCCATGCTCGAAGCCATGCAGGAACACCGAGTCACCGTGCTCGGCAAGAGCTTCCCTTTGCCGCCGCCGTTCCTGGTTCTGGCCACTCAGAATCCGGTCGAGCAGGAAGGAACTTACCCGCTGCCAGAAGCTCAGCTCGACCGGTTCATGTTTCTGATCGAGCTGGACTATCCCTCCGAAGCCGAAGAAATCCAGATCGCGCGGACGACGACCGGCGGCGCCTTGCCGGCTCTGGAACACATCCTTCATGCCGAAGACATCATCCGTCATCAGGAACTCGTCCGACGAGTCCCCGTCCCGGACCATATTTATCAGTACGCGGCTCAACTGGTCCGAAAGACTCGACCGGACGGCGAAACGGCTCCTGCGTGGATGAAGCCGCTGGTTTCCTGGGGAGCTGGTCCGCGAGCAGTTCAGTACCTGATCCTCGGAGCCAAATCGCGAGCAGCACTGATGGGCAGCTACATGGTTCGCCTGGAAGACGTGCAGCAGGTGGCCTCGCCCGTGCTGACTCACCGGATCATCACAACGTTTGCCGCTCAGGCTGAGGGGATTGATGCCGGACAGATTGTGCGTCGCCTGATCGAAGAGACGACGCCGGAAGCCTGATTCCCGCATCGTGCATCGAGTACGTCCGCCACGCCCCGATCAAAAAACTCGACCGGCACCAATCTTTCATCCCTGTCTACGAGAAACTCGCCTGAGTATTCATGTCTCTGAACCGTCAACCTCGCAGCTTTCTGGATACCCGAGTGCTGTCGCGCCTCGCCGGGATTCCGTTTCTCGCGAGGCAGCCGATGCAGGGCAGCGTTTCCGGGCGTCACGCCAGCCCGCATCGAGGCTCAAGTGTCGAGTTCGCCGAGTATCGCAAGTACGTTCCCGGCGATGATCTCCGACGTCTGGACTGGCGAGCGTACGGACGATCAGACCGCTTCTACGTCAAAGAATTCGAAGCCGACACCAACCTGCGATGCTGCTTCGTTGTCGACACGAGCGGATCGATGGACTTCGGCTCGGGCGACGTCACGAAGCTTCAATACGCAAAGCGACTGGTCGGCGCGCTGGGCTACATGGGCGTTCAACAGGGCGATGCCGTCGGGCTTTCGTGCGTCGCGGAAGGCATCATCCAAAGTCTGCCACCTAAACGCGGCGCGGCTCACCTGCGGACAATGTTCGACCTGCTCGAAGCCGCAGAGCCGAAGGGCGAAACCGAACTCGTCACCGTGCTGCACGAACTCGCTGAAACGATTCGTCAGCGAGCGTTGATTGTCGTCCTGTCAGACCTGTTCGTTGAGCCCGCTCTACTCAAGGATTGCTTTCAACACTTGCGATTCCGAAAGCACGACGTGTCAGTATTCCACCTGCTCGATCCCCAGGAAATCGGATTCGAATTCAAACGCCCGACACGGTTCCTCGACATGGAAGGAGGCCCGGCCATTTTCGCTGAACCCAACGACATCGCCGACCGCTATCACAAAGCCATGCAGAGTTACCTCGAAGATCTTCGCCAGGTCGTACTGGAATCAGCCGTTGACTTTCACCAGGTAAAACTCGACGAAAACTACGAACACGTTCTTTCACGATTCCTTGTCGGACGAACTCGCGGAAAAGGGTAACACGGTAAGAAAGCTTCCACGCTGATTAAGAATTCAAAAGGAACAGTACGCAGGGTTCGCTGAGGACTCGCGGAGAAAAGAAAGAGGTCTCTCCTTCTTCTCTGCGTTTTTCGCCTCTGCGACCTTTGCGTTCAAAAAACACGATCGATAGCAATGACGTTTCTCCAACCCATCCTGCTGGCAGCGCTGCCCCTGATTGCGTTGCCGGTCATCATTCACCTCATCAACCAGCGGCGGTATCAGTCCGTTCGTTGGGGGGCGATGATGTTCCTGCTGGCTGCAAACCGCATGTCCCGCGGTTATGCACGTCTGCGGCAGATTTTGATTCTGATCTTTCGAGCGCTGGCGATCGCGGGGCTGATATTCGCGGTCAGCCGCCCTCTGGCCAGCGGCTGGCTTGGCCTGACGGCTGGCGGACAGGCCGACACAACGATCATCCTGCTGGACCGTTCGCCAAGCATGCAGGAACAGGGAGCCGGCACGGGAATTTCAAAACTTCAGGCCGGTCGCGAGCAACTGGCGTCGACGCTCGAGACGCTCGGTTCCGATCGGTGGGTGCTCATTCAAACGACGTCTGACGGCGCCGCCGAGATAGAGTCTCCCGATTCGCTCCGCAAGCTCCCCTCGACCGAACCCGTCGGAACCTCGTCTGACCTGCCCGACATGCTGGAGCAGGCACGAGACTACATTCAGGCAAACAACACCGGTCGTACCGAAGTCTGGATCTGCTCGGACATCCGCGAGAACGACTGGAATTCCGAGAGCAGCCGTTGGCAGACTATTCGCGACTCGTTCCTCGAACTTTCGCAAGCCGTGCGATTTCATCTGCTCGCGTACCCGACAGAAACCAGCTCCAACACGTCGATCCGAGTCACCAGCGTCCGACGTTTCGAAACCGTCGACAATGCTGAACTGCTCGTCTCCCTGAAAGTCATTCGCGACGCAGCCAGAGACGACAGCATCACGCTACCCATCCAGTTCGAAATTGAAGGCGCCCGCTCAGAACTGACCGTCGACGTTGATGGTCCGACCCTTGAGCTGATCGACCATCGAATTCCGATCGAACGTTCGAACGACCGAGGCTGGGGAAAAGTGTCGATCCCCGCAGACTCCAATTCGGCAGACAACGACTTCTATTTCGTGTTCGATCGACCGAGAAAACGTCACACGCTGGTCGTCAGCAATGATCCTCAGACAGCGATCCCGCTTCAACTCGCCGCGTCGATTTCTCCGAGTCCGTCGATTGAATGTTCTGCCGAAACACTTTCTGAAGAACAGCTCGCGGCGGTCGACTGGGAAATGGTTTCGCTGGTCCTGTGGCACGCTCCGTTGCCGAATGCCGAAGCCTCGGCACCGCTCAATAGTTACATCGATCGCGGAGGCCAGATCGTCTTTCTGCCGCCTCGCGAACCCGGCTCCGCTGAATTCAGAAACGTCAGTTGGAATTCCTGGTCCGACCAGCCGACTCCCGTTTCCGTTGAATCCTGGCGAGGCGACCAGGGCATCCTGGCGAACTCACAAAGCGGCGCCGCGCTGCCCGTCGGCGAGCTTCAGATTCAGCGGCTCTGCAGCCTGAATGGCGAAGTCACCCCGTTGGCACGACTGCAAAACAGCCAGACTTTGTTCGCGCATTTGCCAACAACTCGTGGCGGAGTCTACTTCTGCACGACAACTCCCAACATGAGTGACTCCTCGCTGACGACAAACGGCGTCGTCCTTTACGTCTTGATTCAGCGTGCTCTTGCTGCCGGCGCCGCCGTGCTCGGCCAGACGCAACAGCTTGCTGCCGGCGCGGCGGCCACTGAAGAACCACTCGACTGGAAGCAGATCATCGGCCCTGAAAACGCTCTCTCAACGGACTACGCCCATCAGAGCGGAATTTATTCAGCCGGCGAAAAACTGCTCGCTATCAATCGAGACGGGGCCGAAGACCAGGCCAGAACTCTCGACGATGAACGGCTGGCAGGACTCTTTGCCGGTCTCAGCTTCGACCGGGTCGACGGCCAGGCCGGCAGCTTCGAAGGATTGATTCAGGAAGTCTGGAGAATGTTTCTGGTCGCGATGCTGATCGCGTTAATCGTCGAAGCAATCCTCTGCATGCCGCGGCGGATTCCGACAGTCGAAGAATCCAGCTTCCCGCGCCGACAGGCCGACGCTGATACGCGTTCAACAATCGCCACTCCGACGACGTCTACAACGATTTAAGAAAAGGCACCCGGCGTTTGGAATTTACTCGCACACTCACGTTTCTCTGGACACCGTGGTCGCTGGCGATTTCCGCCGTGATCGTGCTGGTGACAGCCGGGCTGTGCCTGTTGGCGTGGCAGCGGAGTGGGTATGCGAAGTCGCAAGGCATTCTGGAATTCATCCGGCTGTCGATCGTCGTACTGCTTGCCGCGATGTTGAATCAGCCGGAATGGGTCGAGGAGTTTCGTCCGGAAGAGAAGCCTCAGGTGGTCATCCTCGTCGACGATTCATCGAGCATGAAGACTCAGGATGTCGAATCAGAAGTCAGCGGTTCGACTTTGGCGACTCGTCAAGAAGCCATCGCCGAGCTGACCGACAACGAAGCATGGTCGTCATTAACCGACCGCATGGACGTCACCATTCAGCATTTCGGAAATGCCGAAGGCACGACGAGAACCGACCTGTTCACACCTCTGAAACAGGCTCCGGAAAAATTCACCAACCTGATCGGAGCGGTCCTCATCTCAGACGGCGACTGGAACGAAGGCCAGCCTCCCGTTCAGGCCGCAACCTCACTACGCATGAAAGAAATCCCGGTTTTCACCGTTCCGGTTGGCAGTCCCGTGCGGCTTCCGGATGTTGAACTGCTCAGTCTGGGAGCACCGACGTTTGGCGTTGCCGGCAAGGCTGTCCGAATTCCATTCACAATTGAAAGTACGCTGCCTCGCGAATTCATTACGACGGTGACTTTGAAAACTTCTGACAGTGACGAGGTTACACGCGATGTCCGCATTGCTCCGATGAGTCGAACCAGCGACTCGCTGCTCTGGAACCCTCAATCAACGGGCGACTTCACGCTCACGCTGACCGTCCCCAAACATGCTGACGACACGCTGCCGGACAACAACGAACTCACCGCTCCGATCGCGATTCGCGAAGAGAAACTGAAAGTGCTGGTCGTCGAATCGTTCCCTCGCTGGGAATATCGGTATCTGAGAAACGCGTTGTCGCGAGATCCGGGCGTCGAGGTTTCGTGCCTGCTGTTTCATCCGGAACTGGGCAAAGTCGGCGGCGGCAATAAAGACTACATCAAAGAATTCCCTTCCGGTCTGGATGAGCTGTCGAAGTTCGACGTCGTCTTCCTGGGCGATGTCGGCCTGGAAGACGGTCAGCTCACCACCGAAAACTGCCGACTGCTCAAAGGTCTGGTCGAGCACCAGGCAAGCGGACTGGTCTTCATGCCGGGCTTTCGTGGAAAACAGATGTCGCTGGGAGAAACAGAACTCGATGATCTGCTGCCGGTCGTGATGGACGAGCTACAACCAGACGGCTGGGGTTCTCGCACGCCTGGCCATTTTGAACTGACTGAACTCGGACGACGCAGTCTGCTGACTCGTCTTGCCGACACGCGGGACGACAACCTCAGCGTGTGGGAAGACCTGCCCGGCTTTCAGTGGTACGCCGCCGTTGTCCGAGCAAAAACCGGCTGCGAAACGCTGGCCGTCCACCAGGACATCACCAACAGGCACGGTCGAATTCCGCTGCTCGTCACGCGAACTTTCGGAGCCGGCAAGGTCCTCTTCATGGGCACCGACGGAGCCTGGCGGTGGCGCGAGGGCGTCGAAGACAAATATCACTATCGCTTCTGGGGGCAGGTCGTTCGCTGGATGGCTTATCAACGAAACATGGCCAGGGGCGAAACCATGCGGCTGTACTACGCTCCCGATCAGCCGCAGGTTCGGCAGACGCTGGTCCTTCATGCCAACGTCATGGAGTCCAGCGGCGAACCTCTGGCGAAAGGCGACGTCACCGCAAGAATCACCGCTCCGTCAGGACAGGCGGAAACCGTCCGCTTCACGTCAGCCGGAGACGAATGGGGCGTCTTCGATGGCCGTTTCACGACCGAAGAACCCGGCAAGCATCAGGTCAAACTCTTCTGCAAACAGACCAACGCGACGCTCGACACGTCGTTCTTCGTTCAGGGCGACGCCGCCGAAACTGCCGGCAAACCAGCTCGCCCGGAAGTCATGGAAGAACTCGCCCGAGTCACGCGTGGAAAAGTCCTCTCAACCGACAAACGAGAAGAGCTTGTTCAATTGCTGGGCAACCTCCCGGAACCATCACCTTCCATTAGACGCGTTCAGCTTTGGAGCCACCCGGCCACTGCTGGCGTGATCCTGCTTCTACTGACCGTTTTCTGGATCGGCCGCAAGAGCGTCGGGCTGGTCTAGCCAATTCAAATCCGACAAGTATAGGGTGGGCACCGGCCACCGATTGAAACATGCTGAATTCCTTACTGGTGGCAGTGCCTGCGTTAAATACACAATTCCCAGTGAAGCTGATGGGGGATGACGCAACTCTGAAAAAGTAGCCATCTCGCTCCGTCGAGATGTGCCGATCACGGAATCGTACAGTTGAAGCCGAACCGCCCCATCATGGAGAGTTTTCCCCGCCTGAAAAGTTTTCCAGAAATTCACCGTTTCCAATGACGTCTGCTCATCTCGCGGAGCGAGATGGCCACTTATTTATAAACGACAAGGGCAATGCCCACCCTACAGGTTGAAGAGACAAACCGATGGACGTCCATTCTCAAAACCGGCGAATTGATCTTCCGGACTCGCTTCGAATTCAGATGTTCGAATTTCGGAAGCGGGTCTGGATCGTGAAGACGGTCGAAGCGTGCTGTGGAGCGGTGTTTGGAATTCTGCTCGCGTTTCTGGCGACGTTTGCGTTGGATCGAGTCTGGGATACTCCGGCGAGTGTTCGACTTGGCCTTTTCGCCGTTGCCGTTCTGGCATGCGCGATTGTGCCGCAGGCTGTGCATCGGTGGGTGTGGCGGCAAAGAAAAATCGAGCAACTCGCGATTCTGCTGACGAAAACTTACCCGAGCATCGGCGATCAGTTGCTCGGGATCATCGAGCTGGTACGAAGTGAGTCTGAACAGGCTCGTTCGCTCGCTCTTTGCGAAGCAGCCATCAAGCAGGTGGCTGAGCAGGCAGCCCCACGAGACTTCACCACTGCCGTGCCCAACCCGCGCCATGTTCGGCGAGCGGTCATGGCTGGTCTGACACTGGCGAGCGGTCTGGCTCTGTTGATGCTTTACCCGGCGGCGACGGCGAATGCCTGGTCGCGTTTCATCGCGCCGTGGCGAAACACACCTCGTTACACGTTTACGATGGTCGAGACACTGCCGACACAACTTTTCGTGGCGCACGGCGAGCCGTTTGAATTCAAAGTAAAACTTGCCGACCAAACTGTTTCGCACCCGCCCCACGCGATCGTTCAGCCCGGCATCCAGCGCCCAATCAAGTCATTGTTAACCGACAATGAATACGTCTTCACGCTGCCTCCGCAGATCGACACTTCCGAACTGAAGATCAAGATCGGCGACTTCGCTCAGCAGATTCAAATTGAACCGGTGCTGCGACCAGAACTCAGCTCGTTCCTTGCCGACGTCGAACTGCCGGAGTATCTCGAACGAAAAGAGCGACTGCAGAAAGATGTGCGCGGCGGAACAATCTCCCTCGTCAAAGGCAGCTCGGCGAGTTTCACGGCCACAGCCAGCCGAAAACTTCAGACG